>NZ_JBFBCI010000043.1:0-79488 GCF_040683095.1 Sphaerisporangium sp. NPDC051017 | reverse complement strand
CGCCATTCGAGGCTCTCGATGAGTACGCAGAGCTTCAGCTGGCCTCGTAAAGTACAATCACAAATTCCGCTGTCCGGAATGATCTCGGCCCCTCAGGCACAGCTACCCCTTAGAGGTAGAAGAAACTCGCTTCGATCAGCCTACTCCCGCCCCCCGTCCGATAGCTGAGTTACTTTCCGCCGTGGTGTCGTCGGCCCCAACCGCTGACGCGGCCCCTTCGGGGTGCTTCGCATTGGCGCCGGCAACACAACTCCCGCCGAGTTGCAGATCGGCCAACTGAGGAACGCCGCCGGTCGGTATCTGTGCAGTCAGTTCTCACGCCAGATGAGCTCAAGCTTGTCCGGGTCGAACGTTCCCCGGCTCCCTCTTCCTTGCCCCACAGGGTGAACGATGATCGCAAGGAAGCCTTCACGGATCAAGGCTCGCTTCTGGGCCATATCCAGCCGGTCATCATCTGTATCCGAGTACCACCGACGCCGGATGTCCGTGATGCTGGATCTCGCCCGTCGAGCGGCAGCTTCGTACTGCGCGCGCTCCTTCGTGAGTCGAGAGATCTCAGCCTCCAGGCGTTCGACCTCGGAGAAGAACAGGGAGTTGCTCACTTTCTTCTTGTGCCAGTGCTCGCGTAGTTCGCGGAGTTGCGTCTCTGCCTCCTCCAGTTCGCTGGCACCCGCCCATGGTTCGACCTGCGCAGCCCCCAAAGGCTGTTCTTCAAGCTTCGCGAGCACGACCTCCGAGACGAACAAGTCCACCATGTCGCCGCGCCGTGCCAGCCTGCCGCATCCCCCCTGTGCCTTTGACCTGCACGCATACACGTGGTGGTCACAGTCGCGGTGCGAGGTGACGCGCAGCTTCGCCATACAGAGCGTGCCGTCATCTTTGGGACGGCCGCAGCGCAGGATGCCGGTAAGGAGATAAGTGTGGTCCCGGAAGTCCGTCGGCAAGTTGCCGATGATGCCATTGCTGCCGACCTGCTTGCCGCGCCGGGCGTCGAAGATCGCTTGAACCGCCTCCCACTCCTGCGGCGTGATGATCGCCTCCCATTGGCCCTGCACGGGCTTCCCGTCCGCGTCCTTGACGATCTCACCGTTGATCTTGCGCCAGCCGCAGAGACGGGGGTTCCGTAGCAACTGCTTGAGGGTCTGCGCCTCCCAGGCGTTGCCCCGCGTCGTGACGAATCCCTTCTCCTGCCAGTTGCGTACTATCGAGTTGACCGAGCCACCCGCGAGGATCGATTGCACCGCCTTCCTGATGGCGGCCCCCTGCACGGGGTCAAGTGTGCGCCTGTCGTCCTTCCAGCCGAAAGGGCGGTAGCCGTTCGGGATCGCACCATCCTCGGCACGACTGCGGTGCCAGCGAGTGACGCGCCGCCGCATCTTCTTGGCCTCCATGCGGGACAGGACTGCCCCCATCAGTCCCATGGACTCCACATCTTCGCTGTAGAGGTCTTTAGGCCCCCGCGCGTCGGCGAACACCCTCCCATCCATCGACGTGATCGCGTCCACGAACCGCTCGTAGTCGCCCGCGCGCCGGACAAGACGGTCCTCCGCGACCACCACACAGCCCTGTACCGGCGTGCCGTCCGGAAGCTTGCCCGCCCGCAGGACGCGAAGCATGGCCTCGAAGTCGTCCCGTATGACCCCTTCTTTGGCGGCCGACTTGTCGTTGTCGGTGAAGGCATGGACGATGCGCCAGCCGAGCCGACCGGCCGTCATCTGGTTGACTTTCCGCTGGTCGGTGACCGTGTGTTCGTCTTTGGCCTTGTCCGCACTCGCCCGCTGGTAGCTCACCACGTGTAAGAGATCGTCCATCGGTTCTCCCTGGTAAAGAAACCTCCTGCCTAGAGCAATGTTGTACCACCACAACTACGTGGCGGAGGAGACCTATGACGGTGTGGACCTGCTGGTCACCCGGAAGGGGGCCATCCGGGCAGGAGGCGGGGAACTCGGCATCATCCCCGGGTCCATGGCCACCGGAACCTACATCGTGAAGGGACTCGGCAACGCGAAGGCGTTCAACTCCGCGTCGCACGGGGCGGGGCGGAAGATGAGCCGGACGAAGGCGAAGAAGACCTTCACCGTGGGTGATCTGGAGGCGCAGACCAGCGGGGTGGAGTGCCGCAAGGACGCCGGCGTGCTGGACGAGATCCCGGGCGCCTACAAGGACATCGAGTCGGTCATGGCCGCCCAGACCGACCTGGTCGAGGTCGTGGCCCACCTCCGCCAGATCATTTGCGTCAAGGGCTGAGCACCCGGCTTGGTTCGCGGAAGGCAAGCCCTTCGCGGGGCGAACCATTCCATGTAAGGCCGTGATTCAGGAACGTTGTGGAATGACCTGCGGTCGCCGGGGTCCATCTCGCCCAGAGGGTGGAGGAAGCGGGGTCAACGCCGTTGAATCCGCGGGGGGCAGGGGTGTGTGCTTGCGGCGTCGACCGTCTAGTGTGAAACGAGTTTCACGTCCACCGCGCGGCCCGCGCCGGCACGTCACCTGACCCGCGTCCGGGACGGTGCCGCCGCGGCGCCAGGCCGGGCGCCGCCGTAACCTCGGCGCCGCGACACGCACGCAAGGAGGGCCTTCCGGTGCTCGTTGACTCGTTCGGGCGAGTGGCGACCGACCTGAGGGTCTCGCTGACCGACAGGTGCAACCTGCGCTGCTCGTACTGCATGCCCCCGGAGGGCCTCGAGTGGCTGCCCAAGCCCGAGCTGCTCACCGCGGACGAGATCTGCAGGCTCGTGGCGATCGGCGTCGAACGGCTGGGCATCACCGAGGTCCGCCTCACCGGGGGCGAGCCCCTGCTGCGCCGCGAGCTCGTGGAGATCGTCGGGCGCGTGGCGGCGCTGCGGCCGCGTCCGCATTTGTCGGTCACCTCCAACGGCATCGGCCTGGCCCGTCTCGCCGGGCCCCTGGCCGAGGCCGGGCTCGACCGGGTGAACGTCTCGCTGGACACCCTCGACCGGGAGACCTTCATCCGGCTCGCGCACCGCGACCGGCTGGGGGACGTCCTGGCGGGCCTGGCCGCCGCCGAGGCCGCGGGGCTGCGCCCGGTGAAGGTCAACGCGGTGCTCATGCGCGGCGTCAACGACCACGAGGCCGTCCCGCTGCTGCGCTTCTGCCTGGAGCGCGGCTACGAGCCGCGGTTCATCGAGCAGATGCCTTTGGACGCCCAGCACGGCTGGCGCCGCGAGGACATGGTGACCGCCGACGAGATCCTCGCCAGGCTCACCGAGGCGTTCGCGCTCACCCCGGACGACCCCGCGGCGCGCGGCAGCGCCCCGGCCGAGATCTTCCTGGTGGACGGCGGGCCCGCGCGGGTCGGGGTCATCGGCTCGGTGACCCGCCCGTTCTGCGGCGCCTGCGACCGCGTGCGCCTGACCGCCGACGGCCAGATCCGCAACTGCCTGTTCGCCACCGAGGAGTCCGACCTGCGCGGCGCGATGCGCGCCGGCGCATCGGACGGCGAACTCGCCGCGCGGTGGGCCGCCACCGTCCGCGGCAAACGCGCGGGGCACGGCATCGACGACGAGGGCTTCCTCCAGCCGGCGCGCCCGATGTCGGCCATCGGCGGCTGACGATGCCTCCCGGGGGCGGCGTGGAGGCGGGGGATCACCGGCCCTCCGCGGCCCTCTACGGCCCCTTTGGCCGCACCCGGCCGCCGGGGGAGGTGCGGGACACCTCCGGGGTTCCCGTGGGCTCGTGCGGCCCCTACGACGCGGTGGTGCTGGCAGGCGGCGAGGCGCGCAGGCTCGGGGCGTTCGCGGGGGGCGACAAGCCGGGGGTCACCGTCGGCCGGACGACGCTCATCGCGCGGGTCGCGGCCGCGGTCTCCGGCGCCGCCCGCCTGATCGTGGTCGGCCCGGCGCGTCCCGGCCTGCCCCGCGCCGAGTTCGTCCGCGAGGATCCGCCCGGCGGCGGCCCGGTCCCGGCCGCGCGCGCGGGGCTGGCGCGGGTGTCGGCCCCGTGGACCGCGCTGCTGGCCGCCGACCTGCCGTTCCTGCTGCCGCGTCACCTCGCCGCGCTGCGCGAGGCGGCAGGGAGCGGTCCGGGGGCCGTGCTGGTGGACGACGAGGGCCGCGAGCAGTGGCTCACCGGCGTCTGGCGCACCGACGCGCTCACCGCCGCGCTGGCCGCGTACGCGGGGCGGTCGCTGCGCGGGGTGCTCGGGCCGCTCGAACCGGTGCGGCTCGGCCCGCCGGTGGGGGACGGGGAACGGGTTCCGTGGTTCGATTGCGACACGATCGACGATGTGAAAGACGCGAGAAGGCGGTTCACTCCCACGTCCGGCGAGTCATGATTCATCGGCGGATGCAGGGGAAAGCCGTTTTGGCCCGTACGAATATCACCGGAGGAAAGGGACACGATGAATGTGCTGGCCGAGTGGACGGCGCTCGTCTGCAAGGAACTCGGTGTCGACCCCGAAAAAGTGGATCGCGACGCGGTTCTCGATCTGACCCGGGACGTGGCCCACGGCGTCGCCCGTCCGGCCGCGCCGCTGACCGCGTATCTGCTCGGGCTGGCCCAGGGAGCAGGGACCGCATCGCCGGACGCGCTGGACAGGCTCTCGACGCTGGCCCGCAACTGGGGGCAGGCCACGGCCGAGACTTTGGGCGATCACTGAGACGTCCTGAACATCCGGAAAATCGATTCAACGAATGTTTTCCCGAGAAATGGACGACGCCGGGTGGTTACGGGGGCAAACCACCCGGCGTCGCTTCATCGGCGTTCCGACGGGGGCCCGGAACGCCGGCACGAGCGCTCCGACGGGGGACCAGAGCGCTTGTCTAAAGCGTACACCTACAACCCATGGGGTGCGTCAAGAGTTTGTCACGACCCGATCTCGCGTCGGTGGAGTGGTATCTCGGTTTGGTTAGGTGCGTCCCCGTCAAAGGCCGAGGTCACGCCACGATTCGGCTGGTTCGCCCCGATGACGGCGATGTACGGCAGGAAGATCGCTCCCGCGACGAGCAACGCCCTGACCGGCCACGGGACGGTGAGCACGACCGCCAGGACGAGGCATACCAATCGGATCCCCATCTGGACGAAATACCGCTTCTCGCGTCGGCCGATGTCCGAGGACAGGGACGGCTGCGCGTCGGTGACCTGGTGCACGACGGTGCGGCGGCGCCATAGCTTCACAACTTCCACGGTAGACCCCGGGGTGGCCGGAGTGTTCCGCGCGCCCGTCCCGGACGGTGTATACGATCAAGGACGACGGTGAGGAGAGTGGGATGAGCGATCGTACGTACCGCGTGACCGAGATCGTCGGCACGTCCCCCGAGAGCGTCGACCAGGCGATTCGCAACGGCATCCGCCGCGCGGCCCAGACTCTGCGCCACCTGGACTGGTTCGAGGTCACCGAGGTCCGCGGCAGCATCCAGGACGGCGAGATCGCCCACTACCAGGTGGGCCTGAAGGTCGGCTTCCGCCTCGAGGACTCCTGACTCAGGTCCTGACACCGCTCGCGGCGGACCCCGAGGCCGCCGCCGGGCGACTCCCGGCGGCGGGGGGATCAGCGGATCATCGGCGGATCAGTTGGCCTGGCTGACCGTCGACATGTTGAAGTCGGGCACGCGCAGCGGGGGCATGATCGCCCGGGTGAAGTAGTCGCTCCACTCGCGGGGCAGGGTGTGCTCCTCGCGCCCGACCTCGGTCATCCGGTCCAGCAGGCCGACCGGGCTCTCGTTGAAGCGGAAGTTGTTGACCTCGCCGACGACCTCGCCCTTCTCGACGAGGTACACGCCGTCGCGCGTGAGGCCGGTCAGCAGCAGCGACTGCGGGTCCACCTCGCGGATGTACCACAGGCAGGTCAGCAGCAGGCCGCGCTCGGTCGAGGCGATCATCTCCTCCAGCGAGCGGCCGCCCCCGGGCCCTTCCATGATCAGGTTGTCGATGCCCGGGGTCGTCGCCAGCCCGGTGAGCTCGGCGGAGTGACGGGTCTGCAGCAGCGCCGACAGCGACCCGTCGTGGATCCAGTCGGTCGACGACAGCGGCAGGCCGTTGTCGAACACCGACCGCTGCCGGCCGCCCGCGTGCGCGATCACGAACGGGGCGCATTCGATGCCGCGGGCCGCCGGGTCGCTGTAGAGCCGCACGGGGGAGCCCGACAACGACTCGCCCACGCGCGTCGCGCCGTCCGGCTTGGAGAACACCGTGCGGCCGTCCGCAGCGTCCCTGGCGCCCGCCGACCAGTAGAGGTAGATCATCAGGTCGGCGACCGACGACGGCGGGAGGAGCGTCTCGTACCGCCCCGGCGGCAGGTCGACCCGGCGCTTGGCCCATTCCAGGCGGCGCGCCAGCGTGGCGTCCAGGGCGGCGACGTCGACGTCGGTGAAGTCCCGGGTGGCCACGCCCGCCCAGGCCGAGCGCGCCATGTCGGGGGACTTGGCGTTCAGCTCCAGCCGGCCCGTGGGCTGGTCGTGGCGCAGCCGCAGCCCCGTGGAGGAGCCGAGGAACGTCGTGGTGAGCAGGTGCTCGGCGAAGCCGTACAGCTTGCGGTCGCCGGTCTCGGCCACCGCGAAGGCCTCGCCGAGCGCCGGGGCGAAGTCGCCGAACACGCCGATCGAGGTCGGCTCCGCCGGGGCGTCCCAGTCGGGCGACACCGCCGCGCCGACGAGCGGGCGGGCGTCCTCGGCGGGCGGCGCCTCACGCGAGGCGAGGTCGGCCGCGGCGACCACGTCGGCGAGCTGGTCGGGGCGCACGGCGGAGCGCGACACGACGCCGACCCCCTTGCCGGTCACCGAGATCACGGTCAGGCGCGAGGACCGGCTCACGCCGTTGGTGGTGAGCGTGTTGCCGGCGTAGCGGAGGTTCGCGGAGGACCCCTCGTCGACGATCACGACGCGGTCGTCGGCCCCGCTCAGGGCGAGGGCACGCTCGACGGTCTCCTGGGGAGTCACTTTCCACCCTCCTGGACGGTGTTGAGGATCTTGACCCCGCGGAACAGCGCCGACGGGCATCCGTGGCTGACCGGCGCCACCTGGCCCGGCTGGCCCTTCCCGCAGTTCATGGCGCCGCCCAGCACGTAGGTCTGCGGGCCGCCGACGGCCTCCATGGAGCTCCAGAAGTCCGTGGTGGTGGCCTGGTAGGCGACGTCGCGCACCTGGCCGGTGACGCGGCCGCCCTCGATGAGGTAGAACCGCTGGCCGGTGAACTGGAAGTTGTAGCGCTGCATATCGATCGACCAGCTCTTGTCACCCATGATGAAGATGCCCCGCTCGACGCGGGAGATCAGCTCCTCGGTCGAGGGGCCATCGGCGGCCGGCATCAGCGAGACGTTGGCCATGCGCTGGAGCGGCACGTGCCCGGGCGAGTCGGCGAACGCGCACCCGTTGGACCGGCCGAGCCCCTTCAACAGCGCCATGCGCCGGTCGAGCTGGTAGCCCACCAGCCGCCCCTCGCGCACGATGTCGAACCGCCGCGTCGCCACGCCCTCGTCGTCGTAGCCGATCGTGGCCAGGCCGTGCTCGGCGGTGCGGTCGCCGGTGACGTTCATGATCGACGAGCCGTACCGCAGCGTTCCGAGCTTGTCGAACGTCGCGAAGCTCGTCCCCGCGTAGGCGGCCTCGTAGCCGAGGGCCCGGTCCAGCTCGGTGGCGTGGCCGATCGACTCGTGGATCGTGAGCCACAGGTTGGACGGGTGGATGACCAGGTCGTAGTCGCCCGCCTCGACTGAGGGCGCCTTGAGCTTCTCCTCCAGCAGCTCCGGCAGGATCGCCACCTCGGAGGGGAAGTCCCAGCCGGTTCCCGTGAGGTACTCGTACCCGCGCGCCGACGGCGGGGCCAGCGTGCGCATGTCGTCGAAGCGCCCCTCGGCGGCCCGCATCACCGTGAGCACCGGATGCGTCCTGACCCGCTGCTGGGTGGTGTCGGTGCCGGCGGTGTCGGCGTAGAACTTCTGCTCCTTGACCTGCATCAGCGAGGCGGCGACGTGGTCGACCCGCGGGTCCTTCAGCAGGCCGGAGGACCAGTCGGCCAGCAGGGCGACCTTCTGTTTCAACGGCACGGTGAACGGGTCGACCTCGTAGGGCGACACCCACGTCGCCCCGGCGTACACCGGCTCGGGAGCCAGCTCGACCGGCTCACGGTTGACGGCGGCGGCCACCCGGGCGACCTCGACGGCCTGCTCGGCGACCTCCGCGGCCGCCTCCGTCGTCAGCAGGATGCCCGCGGCGAAGCCCCAGGTGCCGTCGCGGATGACGCGCACGGCGTACCCGAGGTCGTCGGCGTCCATGGACCCTTCGAGCCGGGCGTCGAAGAGGCTCAGGGTCTCGCCGCGCACCCGTTCCAGCCGGAAGTCGGCGTGCTCGGCGCCCAGGTCACGGGCACGCTGCAGGGCGGCGTCCGCCAGTTGCCGCAGCGGCAGGGCGAGAAAGTCCGGATCGATCTGGCGCATGTCCACGATCCTAACCCCGTGATCTTGTACGGCGCGGATAAGGATTTACCTGCGAGTAAGCGATAGCGTCGTGCTCATGGCTCGATCAGTACTCGTAACCGGCGGCAACCGCGGGATCGGCCTCTCGATCGCCCGTGAACTGGCCGCCGCCGGTGACGCCGTCGCCGTCACCTACCGCTCAGGAGAACCCCCCGAGGGCCTGTTCGGGGTGAGGTGCGACGTCACCAGCTCGGAAGACGTGGACACGGCCTTCTCCAAGGCGGAGGCCGAGCACGGGCCCGTCGAGGTCGTGGTGGCCAACGCAGGAATCACCAAGGACACGCTGCTGCCGCTGATGAAAGAGGCGGACTTCACCGGCGTCCTCGACACCAACCTCACCGGCGCCTTCCGCGTCGCCAAGCGCGCCACGCGCGGCATGCTCAAGATGCGCCGGGGCCGCATCATCATGGTCTCCTCGGTGGTCGCGTTGCTCGGCTCGGCCGGCCAGACCAACTACGCCGCCTCCAAGGCGGGCATGATCGGCTTCGCCCGGTCGCTGGCCCGCGAGCTCGGCTCGCGCGGCATCACGGTCAACGTCGTCGCCCCGGGGTTCGTCGAGACCGACATGACGGCCGCGCTCGAATCCGGGCAGCAGGAGGCCATACTCAAGAACGTCCCGCTCGGCCGCGCCGCGACCGCCGCGGACATCGCGCGGGCGGTCAAGTTCCTGGCGAGCGAGGACGCCGCCTACATCACCGGAGCGGTCCTGCCCGTCGACGGCGGCCTGGGAATGGGGCACTGACATGGGAATTCTCGACGGCAAGCGGCTGCTGGTGAGCGGCGTGCTCACCGAGTCCTCGATCGCCTTCTCCGTGGCCAGGCTGGCCCAGGAGCAGGGCGCCCAGGTCGTGCTCACGGGCTTCGGCCGGCTCAGCCTGGTCGAGCGCATCGCCAAGCGGCTGCCCGAGCCGCCCCCGGTGATCGAGCTGGACGTCCAGAACACCGACCACCTCGACACGCTGGCCGGCCGCGTCGGCGAGCACCTCGACGGGCTCGACGGGGTCGTCCACGCCATCGCCTTCGCCCCGCAGACCGCGCTCGGCGGCAACTTCCTCAACACCACCTGGGAGGACGTCTCCACGGCCGTCCAGGTCTCCACGTACTCCTTCAAGTCGCTGGCCGTCGCCTGCCTGCCGCTGATGAAGGAGGGCGGCGCCATCGTCGGCCTCGACTTCGACGCCACCAAGGCCTGGCCGGTGTACGACTGGATGGGCGTGGCCAAGGCGGGCCTGGAGTCGTGCTCGCGCTACCTTGCGCGCGACCTCGGCAAGCACGGCATCCGCGTGAACCTCGTGGCGGCCGGCCCGGTGCGCACCATGGCGGCCAGGTCCATTCCCGGTTTCACCGAGTTCGAAGAGAGCTGGCCGGCCAAGGCCCCCCTCGGGTGGGACCTGACCGATCCCACCCCCACGGCCAAGGCGTGCGTCGCGCTCCTGTCGGACTGGTTCCCCGCCACCACCGGCGAGATCGTCCACGTCGACGGCGGCGTCCACGCGATGGGCACCTGAGACCCAGGAGTCCGGCCGGGATCTGGTCCGGCTGAGACCTAGGCACCGGCCGAGGCCCCGGGCCTCGCGCCCGGGGCGGCCCGCCCTTCTCCGGCCGGGTGCCGGGGCCGGGTCTCAGGCCAGGCGGTGGCGCCCGTCGGGGCGGCCCAGCCCCTCCAGGGGCATCGTCCTCGGCGCCTCGTCGCGCCTGCGCGCCTGAACGACGCGCGTGGCGAGGATCGCCGAGGCCAGCAGCACCGCCGTGAGCGCCGTCCCGGCCGCGTCGTAGGGCCTGCCGGGGGCGACGGCCCGGGCGCCGAGCCGTCCCGCCAGCGTGGGAAGCGGCTGGCCGGGCCACAGCGGCATGATCGGCGGCGCGTCGACGTCCGCGGACGGCGGGGGCGTCACGCGGGGGACCTCGACGGCCCACGAGCCGCCTCCCGGCTGCGCGCCGCCGGAGGGCCCGGACTGCGCCGGCCACAGGGAGGTCGCGGACGGGGCCGGTGTCCGCGAGGGACCGGGGGAGAGGCGGGCGTCCGGCCGGCGAGGGATGGACGAGGCCGGGGGCAGGGTCGGCGCGGCGGGTGTGGAACGGTCCCGGGGGGTGGACGGCCGCGGGGCCGGCGCGTCCTCGTCGCAGTCGGCGGACCCGACCAGCGGCAGGCACGAGGTGTCCACGGGCACCCGGAGCAGCGTGTCGTCGCCTGCGGGCGGGTCGCCGGTGGGCCGCCCGCTGGGCGCGGGGGAGGCGGCCGGAGGCGGCGTGGCGGCGGGGGTGGGCTTGGTGGAGGGCTTGGCCGACGGCCCGGCGGAGGGACGGTCGCCGCCGAGCAGTTTGTCGGCCGTCTCGCCGATCGGGCGGGTGATCTCGTCGAGGCCGCCGGTGAGGTGGTCCACCGTTCCGGCGACGTCGTCCAGCAGGCCGCACAAGTCGTCTGTGAGCCCGGACGAAGGGCGGCCGCCTCCGCCGCAGCCGGCCGGGCGCTCCGGCGACGCCGCGGCGGGCGCCGCCCCCAGGAGCGCGGTCACCCCGCTCAGCGCCAGCGTCAGCGCTCCCGCCGATACGACGGTCGTGCCCTTGCGCATGCTTCCCTCCATCTTCCTCGTGCGGCGCGGGCCGCCGGGCTCCCCTCCCCGCCGACCCTCGTCAATCGTGTAACTCCGCGCCCGTCATTCCAGTAAAAGGTGCGATTCGGTACCGACTAGTGATACGCGAGGACGATTCCCGTTCACCGTGTCGTGACGGCCGGTGACGGACCGGTGAACGCGACCTCAGTCGGTGGCGGAGACGTCGTCCAGGGCCTCGCGGATCTCCATCGGCAACGTGAGGGCCTCGGCCTGCAGGGTGCCCTTGAGCTGGGCGTGCGTGCGGGCTCCGACGATGGCGGCGGCCACGCCCGGCTGGTCGCGCACCCAGGCCAGCGCCACCGCCAGCGGCGAGACCCCGAGCCCGTCGGCGGCGGTGGTCACCGACTCGACCACGCGGCGGCACCGCTCGTCGAGGTACGGCTGGACGAAGTCGGCGAAGTGCGGCGTCGCGGCCCGCGAGTCGGCCGGGATGCCCACGCGGTACTTGCCCGTCAGCACCCCCCGCCCGAGCGGCGACCAGGCCAGCACGCCCGCGCCGACGTGCTCGGCCGCGGCCAGGACCTCGCGCTCGGCGTCCCTGGCCAGCAGGGAGTACTCGACCTGGATCGACACGATCGGCGCGCGGGAGGGCGCCGAGCGCTGCCAGACCCCGGCGGCGGCGACCTGCCACCCGGCATAGTTGCACACCCCGGCGTACATCGTGCGGCCGGAGGAGACGGCGGTGTCGACCGCGGCCAGCGTCTCCTCCAAGGGCACCTCGGGGTCGAAGGCGTGAAGCTGCCACAGGTCGACGTCGTCGACCCCCAGCCGGTCCAGCGAAGCGTCCAGCGCCGAGATCAGGCTCCTGCGCGAGGCGTCGCGCGAGCGCGGCCCGTGCGGCGTCAGGACCGCCTTGGTGGCGATGACGACCTCCGAGCGCGGCACCGACCCGCGCAGCAGGCGGCCGAGCAGCCGCTCGGCGTCGCCCCCCGCGTACACGTCGGCGGTGTCGACGAGCGTGCCCCCGGCCTCGGCGAACGCGACGAGCTGCGCGGCGGCCTCCTCGGGCTCCGTGTCGCGCCCCCAGGTCATCGTGCCGAGCCCCACCCTCGACACCGAAAGACCGCTGCGCCCGACCAATCGCTGATCCATGATCCGGCCACGTTACCGTGCCGGGCCTCCCACCGGCCGGGAAGCCCCCGGACGCGCCCGGGAGGGCCGTGCGAGAGAGGGTCCCGGCGATTCCTTCACCCGGTCATCGTCGCGTCGTCACCGCGCCCGGCTCACCAGGGGGCGGCGCTGCCCTAGGCTGGCGCCCACTATGGACGCACTGCAAGCGATCGTGCTCGGCATCGTGCAGGGTCTCACCGAGTTCCTGCCGATCTCGAGCTCAGCCCACCTGCTCATCGTTCCCCGGCTGTTCGGCTGGTCCGACCCGGGCGCCGCCTTCACCGCCGTGATCCAGCTCGGCACCATGCTCGCCGTGGTCATCTACTTCTGGCGCGACATCGTGCGCATCGCCTGGACGTGGCTGCGGAGCCTGTGGACGCCCGAGCTGCGCGGCGAGGTGGACGCGCGCATGGGCTGGTACATCGGGCTGGGGACGATCCCGCTGGGCGTGCTCGGGATCGTGTTCAAGGACGCCATCGAGGGCCCCGCCCGCAACCTGTGGATCAACGCCACCGTGCTGATCGTCTTCGGGCTGCTGCTCCTGCTCGCCGAGCAGATCGGCCGCCAGCGCACCCCTCTCGACTCGCTGACCCTCCGGGACGGGCTGATCATCGGAGGTTTCCAGGCGCTGGCGCTGGTGCCCGGGGCCTCCCGGTCGGGCTCGACGATCACCGGCGGGCTGTTCCTGGGGTTCACCCGCGAGGCCGCGGCCCGCTACTCGTTCCTGCTGTCCATCCCGGCCGTGGTGCTGTCCGGGCTGTTCGAGATGCGGCACCTCGGCGACGGCGGCGGCCCCGACCTGGTTCCCACGGCGATCGCCACCATCGTCTCCTTCGCGGTGGGCTACGCCTCGATCGCCTGGCTTCTCAAGTACATCACCAGGCACTCCATGATGATCTTTGTTACCTATCGCGTATTCATCGGTGCCTTTCTCCTGACTCTGCTGTCCCTAGGGGTGATCACGGCCCAATAAGCTTGGGTTTGTGACCACTTTGCTTCTGGTGCGGCACGGTCTGACGGACATGACCGGGCCCGTGCTCGCCGGCTGGACCCCCGGGGTCCACCTCAGTGAGCGGGGGCGGGAGCAGGCCGAGGCCCTCGCCGCCCGGCTCGCGCCCCTGCATCTGGACGCGATCGTCTCCAGCCCTCTGGAACGCTGCCAGGAGACCGCCTCCGCGGTGCTCCGCGGACGTGACGGAGTGAAGATCGACACCGATGAACGTTTCGGTGAGTGCGGGTACGGCGACTGGACCGGCCGGCCGCTGAAGGAGCTCGCTCAGGAGCCGCTGTGGCGGGTCGTGCAGCAGCACCCGAGCGCCGCCGTCTTCCCGGGCGGAGAGTCCCTCGCCGGGGTCCAGCGCCGCGCGGTCGCGGCCGTGCGGCACTGGAACGAGAAGCTGGGCGAGAAGGCGACGTACCTGGTCTGCAGCCACGGAGACGTCATCAAGGCCATCGTGGCCGACGCGATGGGCGTCCACCTGGACCAGTTCCAGCGCGTCACCGCCGACCCGGCCTCCCTCACGGCCATCCGCTACACCCCCCTGCGGCCGTTCGTCCTGAGGGTCAACGATGTGGGAGGCGGGGTCGAAAATCTCATCCCCCCGCCGCCCGGGCCTGAGGGTTCGGAGCAGGAAGACGGGGCAGAAAATTCCACCGAGAGCGACGCCGCTGTCGGCGGCGGAGCCGGGACCACGTAAGGTCGGGCTATGCCGGTCTTCGACTACGATCCGCCAGAAAGGTTCGTGGCCGGTGCCGTTGGGCAACCGGGATCACGCGCCTTCTTTCTGCAAGCCCGTGGTCAGGGGCGCCTGACGACCGTCGGGCTGGAGAAGTTCCAGGTCGCGGTCCTGGCCGATCGGCTCGACGAGCTGCTCGACGAGGTGCTGCGCCGCAGCGGGGGCACCGCGCCCGTGCCGGCCATGGCGCCGGTGGAGCTCGCCGACAAGGCCCCCCTCGACCTTCCCATCGAGGAGGACTTCCGGGTGGGCACCATGGCCCTCGCCTGGGACCCCGACACCGCGCAGGTCGTCATCGAGGCCCAGGAGGCCACCGACGAGGACGAGGAGCGGCCGGAGGACGAGCTCGACCGTCCCGAGTCCACGGTCCTGCGGGTCCACATCAGCGCCGCCTCGGCCCGGGCGTTCACCCAGCGGGCCCTGGAGATCGTCGCGGCGGGCCGGCCGCCCTGCCCCCTGTGCGGGCAGCCGCTCGACGCCGAAGGCCATATCTGCGTCCGTCTGAACGGCCACCGGGGGGACCGTACGTGAGTGCAGAGAGCGACCCCCGGCTCAGCAGTCTCCCCGGTGCGTCCGGCCTCGACGACGTCACCGCGCTGCGCCTGCTCCGCGAGGGGACCATCGAGGTCGCGGGCCGCCTGGTCGAGGCGACCAACATGACGCTCTACTGCACGATCCGCCTGGACGGCCTGGCCACCGAGTGCGTGTACAAGCCCGTGCGGGGCGAGCGGCCGCTGTGGGACTTCCCCGACGGCACGCTGGCGGCCCGCGAGGTCGCCGCCTTCGAGGTCTCGGCCGCGACCGGCTGGCAGATCGTCCCGCCGAGCGTCCTGCGTGACGGCCCGTTCGGCCCCGGGATGTGCCAGCTCTGGATCGACACCGACCCCGAGGCCGACCTGATGGCCCTGATCCGCAGCCGCAACCCGGCGCTGCGCCGCATGGCCATCTTCGACGCGGTGGTCAACAACGCCGACCGCAAGGGCGGCCACCTGCTCCCGCTGCCCGACGGGCACATCTACGGCGTGGACCACGGCGTGTGCTTCTCCGAGGAGGACAAGCTCCGCACGGTCCTGTGGCAGTGGCGCGGCAAGCCGCTTCCCCGCGAGGCGGTGAACGTCCTGGCCAGGCTCGAACGCGAGATCGAGCGCGGCAGGCTCGGCCGGCGGCTGCGCGAGCTGCTGACACTGGCGGAGGCCGAGGCCACCTGGGAGCGGGTGCGCCGCCTGCTCAGCACGGGCATCCACCCGTACCCCTCCGAGGACTGGCCCGCCATACCCTGGCCGCCCATCTGACCGCGTTCCGGCCGTTCCGGGCACAAGGCGTACCCTTCCAGAGGTCTGTCCATCTCTACCGACCCTGGAGGGAACGGGCATGTGCACCGTCGTCATCGGAATCCAGCCGGGCGCGCCGACGCCGGTGGTCCTCGCGGGCGTGCGCGACGAGTTCGCCACGCGGCCGTGGGAGCCGCCGGGCGCGCACTGGCCCGAGTACCCCCGCCTGGTGGGCGGGCGCGACCTGGAGGCGGGCGGCACCTGGCTCGCGGCCGACCCCGGCGCCTCCCGCGTGGCCGCGCTGCTGAACGGCCACGGGGCGCCCGCCGCCGCCGCGATCCGCAGGTCGCGCGGCGACCTCCCCCTGCGCGCCGCCGTGGCGGGCGAGCCGCCCGCGGGCGGCCTGGCCTGCTACGACCCGTTTCACCTGCTCGTGGCCGACCCGGGCGGCGCGCGCCTGTGGAGCTGGGACGGCGAGCGGATGACCGAGGCCAAGCTCCCCGAGGGCACCCACGTGATCGTCAACGACGGCTGGGAGCGCGACGAGCAGGGGCCGCGCGGCGCCTACTTCCGCCCGCGCTTCGCCGCGGCGGCGCGCCCGTCCGCGTACGACGACGGTGGCTCGTGGGGGGAGTGGCGCGCGCTGGCCTCGGGCGCGGGACTGCCGGTGTCCGACCCCCGCGCCTTGGTGGTCCGCCACGAGCTCCCCGAGGGGACGTGGGGCACGAGCTCGGTCACGTTGGTCGCGCTCGGCCCGGGCGCCCTGCGCTACGAGTTCTGTCCCCGTCCCGCCGACCCCTCGTCGTGGTACGCCGTGCCGCTGCCCGGGGCCGGCTGAGCGGCGCCCGGCCGGTCAGCAGAGGGTGCCGCCCCAGGCGGTTTGCGTGATCGGCCACGCCCGTCCCCCTACTCTGACGAAACGGACACCCCAGGGTGATCCCACCGGACCTGCGCATGGATAGGCTCAGGGCATGCGATCCTGGCCTGCTCCCGAGATAGCGCCACTGCCCGGCGCCGGCCTCCCCCTCCGGCTCTACGACACTTCGGCGCGCGAGGTCAGGCCGACCTCCCCTGGGCCGACGGCGCGCATGTACGTCTGCGGGATCACCCCGTACGACGCCACCCACCTGGGGCACGCCAACACCTACCTGACGTTCGACCTGGTCAACCGCGTGTGGCGGGACGCCGGCCACGAGGTTCACTACACCCAGAACGCCACCGACGTCGACGATCCGCTGCTGGAGCGCGCCGAGCGGGACGGCATCGACTGGCGTGAGCTGGCCGCCCGCGAGATCGAGCTGTTCCGCACCGACATGGAGGCGCTGCGCCTGCTGCCGCCCCGCGAGTACGTCGGCGTGACCGAGGTCGTCGGCCAGGTCGCCGAGCTGATCCAGCGGCTGAAGGACAAGGGCGCCACCTACGACGTCGGCGGCGACGTCTACTTCTCGGCCGCCGCCGCCCCCAAGTTCGGCGCCGTCTCGGGGTACACCGAGGAGCACATGCTGGAGCTGTTCGCCGAGCGCGGCGGCGACCCCGGGCGCGAGGGCAAGCGCCACCCCCTCGACTGGCTGCTGTGGCGCGCCGAGCGGCCCGGCGAGCCGTCCTGGCCGTCGCCCTTCGGCCCCGGCCGTCCCGGCTGGCACGTCGAGTGCACCGCGATCGCGCTGAGCCGCCTCGGCAGTGGCTTCGACGTCTCCGGAGGCGGGTCGGACCTGATCTTCCCTCACCACGAGATGGGCGCCAGCGAGGGCCACGTCGCCACCGGCGAGTGGCCCTTCGCGAAGTCCTACGTCCACGCGGGCATGGTGGGGCTGGACGGCGAGAAGATGTCGAAGTCCCGGGGCAACCTGATGTTCGTCTCGCGGCTGCGCGCCGGGCACGACCCGATGGCCGTGCGGCTCGCGCTGCTGGCCCACCACTACCGCTCCGACTGGGAGTGGACCGGCGACCAGATCGGCCGCGCGGAGACCCGCCTGGCGCGCTGGCGCTCGGCGGTGGACCTGGCCGCCGGTCCGGACGCCCGGCCGGTGCTCCAGGAGGTCCGGGAGCGCCTCGCCGGCGACCTGGACGCGCCCGGGGCCCTGGCCGCGATCGACTCCTGGGCCGAGCGCGCCCTGGCGGGCACGGACGGCACGGGCGATCCGGACGCCGGCGCCCCCGGGCTGGTCCGCGCCACTGCCGACGCGCTGCTCGGCGTCCGGCTCTAGCGGTCGGCCTCTAGCGGTCGGTCGGCAGCAGCGTGCCGAGCGGTCCGAGGTCGAGGTTCAGGTCCGCCGGGGACACCTCGAACCGCTCGCACAGGTCGTTCGTCGCCTCTTCCAGGCGTATGAGCGTCACCCGAGCGCCTCGACCTGCTCATCCGACAGGTCGCCCTGCTCCATGCGCCGGACGCACTGACGTTCGACGAGCCGGCGGACCAGCTCGACCAGCGTCAGGACGAGCCGGGTCAGGTCCCGCTCCACCGTGTCGGGGTCGGCCCGCAAATGCCAGCGCCCGGCGGAGGCCGGCTCGCGGCGCTCGGCGGGCTCGGGGGCTCTCAGGGGTTCAGTACCGTCGGGGTTCATAGCACACTCCGGTTTCCAGGGGTTCCGAGGCCCGGACCGACATGATCAGCGCGCGCAGCGAGATGCGCACGAGCTCGATGTCGGCGATCGACAGCACCAGGTCGCCGGTGACCACGACGCCGCCCGCCAGCAGCCGGTCCAGCAGGTCCACCAGGGCGACCCGCTCCCGGGGCAGCCGGCCCTCGGCGGCAAGCGCCGCGCCGCGCGGGGCGGCGTCCCGCGCCGGCATGCCGGAGGGTTCCCACGGGGCCGTCGTGGCCTCCGGCTCACGGACGTCCCGCGCCGTCGCCCCGGTCCGGCCCGCCGTCGTGCCCGGGGTCCGGCCCGTCGTCTCGCGCCCGGTCTCAGCCGCCATCGTGACCCTCCGGGCCCGCGAACTCCAGGGCGGCGAACGAGTACGGCGCCCAGGGGCCGGTGACCTCGACGTCGATGCCCGGCTCTCTCAGGCCCTCGACCGCGGCCGCGAACTCCCCGCGCCGGTCCTCGTCGACGAGGTAGGCGCCGTTGAGCAGCATCCAGTCCTCGCGGCCGGACAACTGCGGGTCCTGCGGCCGGTGCCGGCGGGCCGCCGCCGCGACGTCCGCCAGGGCCTCGTGGATGTGCTCGGCGCGCTCGGCGGCCTCCCGCCACGCCTCGTCGCGGCTGCGCAGGCTGTCCCTGCGCCGCCGCAGGTAGGCCGTTCCCGGCCCGGCGCCGGAGGGCTCGGCGGCCTGAGCGCCGGCGGGGGAGGCGGGGCGCGCGGGGTGGGCGTACACCTTGACGCCCCACTCGTGCCTCCCGGCCACCTGCTTGAGCACCTTGACGAAGTCGTCGTGCCTGCGCTCCAGCATCGCGCGGACCTGCGCCTCGCCGCTGTACACCGTGACCAGCCGCACCGGCGCGGTCGCCGCGTCCATGGCGATCGCCTCCACGACGCGGTGGTGGGCGCGGGCCGTCTCGCCCACCCAGTCCAGGTCCTCCAGCGAGCGCCGCAGGGGTTCCTCGCCGAACTCCGCCAGCGGCACGGTGCTCACGTAGGCGACCAGGCCGGCGTGCGCCACCGCGCGGACCGGCGCCCCGGCCACGCCCGCCAGGCCGGCGAGCCGCTCCGGGCGGGCCCGGTCCTTCTCCCGGGTGATCGCGTACAGGTACGTCGCGCTGTCAGCCACGGTGATCCTCCTCCCCGGCGGCCGGGCGCGTCGCGGCGTGGCCCTTGACGTCACTCACGGCGGCGCTCCCGGTCGTACGCCCGTTCCGCCTCGCGGGCCCGCTCGTCGCAGGCCGCCCGGCGCGGCCCCTCGATGCGCGGGCGCTCCTCCTCGTCCTCCTTGACGGCGGCGAGCCGGCGGCGCAGCCTGCGGTTCTCCTCGATCAGGTCGCGGTCCTTGGAGCTGAGCCACGGGTCGTGCTCCCACCAGTCGATGCCCAGCTCGCGCGCGGTGTTGACCGAGGCGATCAGCAGCCGCAGCTTGATGGTGAGCAGCTCGATGTCGAGGAGGTTGACGCGGATGTCGCCGACGATCACCACGCCGCGGTCGAGCACCCGCTCCAGGATGTCGCCCAGGTCGCCCCCGGAGCGTGCTTGAACTCCAGGCGCGCCCGGCGGCCCGGCGCGCGCCACAGGTTGCCGATGTGCTCGATGAAGCCCTTGGGGTGGTATTCGAGCACCATCAGCACCCGGGTCATCGCGGGCGCGAGCTCGTGGAAGGTGACCGACCCGTCGACGTACCCCTTGGCGGCCTTCGAACGCCAGACGATCTTGTCGTCCGGCTCCTGCTCGATGATCGTGGACTCCCACGTCCGGCGGGGAAGGAAGATCTGCGCCTGCCAGGTCAGCTTCTCGTCGCTGTCCTGGACGACCTTCTCCAGCTTCTTGGTGAAGGTGGGCCAGTCCTCGAACTGGGTCCAGACGTTGTAGACCAGCCGGATCGGCGCGCCGATGTCCATGGTCTCGGCGATGGTGGAGAGCTTCAGCTTGCGCTTGCCGAATCCGAGCCGCCTCTTCAGGCCGCCGAACGCCATCTCCGCGAGGCCCTTGAGGCGGCCCGTGCCGCCCTCGGCGCCGGCGAGCCGGCCGATCGTGCGGAAGTCGTCGCCCTCGGCGAAGCCGGTGAGCCGCCTGGTGGTCTCCTCCACCTTGCGCCGCACCGCGCGGAGGGCCATCTTGCCCGCCAGCCCGGCCAGGCCGCGGATCTGCTGCTTGATCGGGGACAGCAGCCCCTTGCCCTCGTCCGCCATCGCGGTCACTCCCTCCGGCGGACCGGCCGGGACCGCGGCGACGGCCGGTCACGGACCACGCGCCCGCGCGGGGCCGGTTTCTCGTCCTCTTCTTCCTCCTCCACGTCCTCCAGGCCGACGTCCCGTGCCCGCCTGGCGCCCTCGCGCGCGGACCCCCGGGGCGGCGGCTCCTCGTAGTCCTCTTCTTCCTCGTACTCGGCGTATTCGCCGTACTGGTCCTCGTACGGCCCTTCCTCCTCGCCGCGCGGGCGTCGTGCCCTGGCGGTCCGGTAGCCGCCCGTGGCCCGGTGCCGCAGTCCCGAGACGCCGCCGCGCGCGGTCCTGGCGGCTCCTCTGGCGGCACCCGTGGCCGTCGCCGCCGCTCCGGTCGCCGCCTCGGTCGCGGCTCCGGTCGCGGTCTCCTCCAGCCCGGCCGCGACGTTGGCCGCGTGCTGGAGGGACTCGGCGCGATCCTGGAGCTTGGCGCTGATCGAGGAGACCTGCCTGCTCGCCGCGGCCTTGGCGGCGGCCTTGCCCGCCTCGAACAGCTCGCCGCGGACGCTGTTGACGATCTTCTCGAGCTCGGGGGACGAGCTGACCAGCTTCATGCCCTGCTCCAGCAGGTTGCCGCGCGTCCCGCCGAGCCTGCCGGTCGCGCCCGCCACGGCCAGGGCGATCGCGAGCTTGAACCTCCGGTTCCGGCCGAGGAAGTAGCCGAGCGCGACCGCCACGGCCACTTTGAGTCCGCCTGCCACGATTGCCTCCTTCTCCGGCTCCCGTTTCGACGGTTCAGCCCTACCCGCCCAGATTGGTACAGAACGCGCATGACCGGTAAAAATGGACATGGTGCGCGGAGAAAACGGAGGCGCTCGCCCGGGGGCGGACCTACGCCAGCGCGGCGAAGAAGCGTTCCCGCTCGTCGGTGGGCAGATGATCGCTGAACAGCACGCCGTCCAGGTGGTCGACCTCGTGCTGCAGCACCCGGGCCAGCATGCCGAGCGCCCGGATCGTCACCGGCTTGCCGTACATGTCGCGCCCTTTGGCGACGACCGAGTAGGAACGCTCCAGCGGCCACCACACGCCGGGCGCCGACAGGCACGCCTCGTCGGCGACGATCGTGCGCGGGGACGCCTCAAGGCGGGGGTTCACCAGATGCCCCGACCTGCCCTCCACCTCGAAGACGAGCACGCGCAGCGGCACGCCGAGCTGGGGGGCCGCGAGCCCGGCGCGGCCGGCGCCCGCGCGGGTGGTGGCCTGCAGGGACTTGACGAGCTCGCGCAGGGATCGGTCGAAGTCGGTGACCGGGGAGGCCACGGTGCGGAGCACGGGGTCGGCGAAGAGCCTGATCGGCTGGACGCTGGACAAGCTCGCTCCAGGGGGTGTCGTCGGGTCGGCTGGACGGTTCCCGGGAGGAATTCCCGGATCGGCCTGACGGCAACCTTTGTTAAATCCAGGTTGCCTCAGTGATGCCTGTGGATCACATGTTTCAAGGGTGCGTCGGAAGTAACGGCGATATCTAACCATCGTCGCGGGGCGGTGTGATGAGCGCGGATACGGTCTGAACCTCCTGAAAACAGCGAAATAGGAGGAAAGCGACCGTGGTCGAGGTTATGCCGACGGCGTCGGCGAAAGGCCGCTGGATTAACGACTGGAATCCGGACGATCCGGACTTCTGGCAGCGCCGGGGCAAGCGGACAGCCCGCAGAAACCTGGCGTTCTCGATTCTCGCCGAGCATCTCGGCTTCACCCTCTGGACCGTCTGGAGCATCGTCGCGGTCAAGCTCGGGGACCACCGGTTCTCCACCGACCAGCTCTTCTGGCTGGTGTCCCTGCCGAATCTCGTCGGATCCGCCCTGCGCCTGCCCTACACCTTCGCGCCCGCCCGCTTCGGCGGCCGCAACTGGACCGTGGTCAGCGCGCTGCTGCTGCTCGTGCCGGCCGTCCTGCTGGCGGTGGCCGTCGGCGACCCCGGCACCCCGTACTGGGCATTCCTGCTCATCGCCGCCACGGCCGGGCTCGGCGGCGGCAACTTCGCCTCCAGCATGGCCAACATCACCTACTTCTACCCCGAGCGCCGGCAGGGCTGGGCGCTCGGCCTGAACGCGGCGGGCGGCAACATCGGCGTCAGCTCCGTGCAACTGGCCATGCCGCTGGTGATCACCGGTTTCGGCCTGGCGGCGGCCGGGCTGTTCTGGGTGCCGTTCATCGTGGTCGCGGCGGTGGGCGCGTTCTTCTTCATGGACAACCTCACCTCGGCCAAGGCCGACCCGTGCGCGCAGCTGAAGATCGCGGGCAGGGCGCAGACCTGGATCATGTCGCTGCTCTACATCGGCACCTTCGGATCCTTCATCGGCTACACCACGGCCTTCCCGCTGCTCATCAAGAGCCAGTTCCCCGAGCACGCCTCCACCGTCTCGTGGGCCTTCCTCGGGGCGCTCGTCGGCTCGCTGATCAGGCCGCTCGGCGGGCTCCTGTCCGACCGCCTCGGCGGGTCGAAGGTGACGCTGGCGAACTTCGCCGCCATGGGGGGCGCGGTCGCGCTGGTCGGCGTCGGCGTCGGCGCCCACCACTTCGCGACCTTCTTCGCCGCCTACCTTCTGCTGGTGGCGCTCACGGGCGTCGGCAACGGCTCGACGTACCGGATGATCCCCGCGATCTTCATGGCGAGGGCGCTCAGGGACGTCCCGCCGGGCGACGAGAAGGCCCGCGCGGCGGCCGTGGCGGCGGGCAAGCGCGACAGCTCCGCCGCCATCGGGATCATCTCGGCCGTCGGCGCGTTCGGCGGCTTCTTCATCAACCGCGGTTTCGGCACCTCGATCGCCGCGACCGGCGGCGCGGGCGCGGCCCTGGTGGCGTTCGCCGGCTTCTACGCCGTCTGCGCGGGGCTGACCTGGTTCTGCTACCTGCGCCCGGCCGGCGCGCGGCCCGCCGCGGGGGTGGCCGAGGCCCGTGTCTGAGCCCCGGATTCCGGCCCGGCCGGGATGTAGCACAGAGGTAACAGGAGGGACCCAACGGTGAAACGGCTTGAAAGCACCATCGGATCCATGCCGATCTCACTTGCCCCGCAGGCGTCTGTGATGTCGCCCGCGCACGTGGGAGCGGCCACGCACTGCCCGTACTGCGCGCTGCAGTGCGGGATGTACGTCACGCGGGAGCCGGGGGCGGGCGACGGCACGGGAGTGGGCGCGGGAGTGGGCGCGGTGACCGTGGCGCCCCGGCAGGACGTCCCGGCCAACGAGGGCGCCCTGTGCCAGAAGGGCTGGACCGCCGCCGAACTGCTCACCGGCGGCGCGCGCCTCCTCACCCCGCTGGCCCGCGAGCGCCGCGACGGCCCCCTGGTGCCCGTGACCTGGGACGAAGCCCTGGACCGCGTCGCGGCCGGCGTCCGCGCCATCCAGGAGCGGCACGGCGCCGACGCGGTCGCGGTGTTCGGCGGCGGGGGCCTGACCAACGAGAAGGCCTACCAGCTCGGCAAGTTCGCCCGGGTCGCCCTGCGCACCAGCCAGATCGACTACAACGGCCGGTTCTGCATGTCCTCGGCCGCCGCCGCGGCGAACCGCGCGTTCGGCATGGACCGCGGCCTGCCGTTCCCGATCACCGACATCGCCGGCGCCGAGGCCGTGCTGCTCGCCGGCGGCAACCTCGCCGAGACCATGCCGCCGTTCATGCGGCACCTGCGCGGCGCCCTGATCGTGGCGGACCCGCGCGAGACCCGCACCGCGCGGCAGGCCGTGCTGCACCTGCGCCTCGCCCCCGGCACCGACCTGGCCCTGGCCCTCGGCCTGCTCCACATCGCGATCACCGAGGGGTACGCCGACGAGGAGTACATCGCCGCCCGCACCACCGGCTTCGAGGCGGTCCGGGCGTCGGTGGCGGCCTGGTGGCCAGAGCGGGCCGAACGCGTCACGGGGGTGCCCGTCGCGGACATGCGCGAGGCCGTCCGCCTGCTCGGCACCGCCCGCACGGCGATGATCCTCACCGCGCGCGGCGCCGAGCAGCACTCCAAGGGCGTCGACACCGTGACCGCGTTCATCGACCTCGCGCTCGCGCTCGGCCTGCCCGGCCGCGCGGGCTCGGGCTACGGCTGCGTCACCGGCCAGGGCAACGGCCAGGGCGGGCGCGAGCATGGGCAGAAGGCCGACCAGCTGCCCGGCTACCGCCGCATCGACGACCCGGCCGCCCGCGCGCACGTCGCGCGCGTGTGGGGCGTCGACCCCGCCGACCTCCCCGGCCCGGGCCGGTCGGCGTACGAGCTGCTGGACGCGCTCGGCACCCCCGGCGGCCCGAAGGGGCTGCTGGTGTTCGGATCCAACCCGGTCGTGTCGGCGCCGCGGTCCGGCCACGTCACCGGGCGGCTGGCCGCGCTGGACCTGCTCGTCGTCTCCGACATCGTGCTGTCGGAGACCGCCGCGATGGCCGACGTCGTGCTGCCCACGACCCAGTGGGCCGAGGAGCACGGCACGATGACCAACCTGGAGGGCAGGGTCCTGCTGCGCCGCCAGGCGCTCGCCCCGCCGGACGGGGTGCGCGGCGACCTCGCGATCCTCGCCGACCTGGCCGCGCGCCTCGGCCGTCCCGGCTTCTTCGGCGACCCGGGCGTGGTCTTCGACGAGCTGCGCCGCGCCAGCGCGGGAGGGATCGCCGACTACGCGGGCATCACCTACGAGCGCATCGCCGCCGAGACGGGCGTCTTCTGGCCCGCCCCCTCCGAGGACCACCCCGGCACGCCCCGCCCGTTCCTCGACCGGTTCCCCACGCCGGACGGGCGGGCGCGGTTCGTCCCGGTCGACCACCGGCCCCCCGCCGAGGAGGTCGACGACGACTACCCGTACTACCTGACCACCGGCCGCGTCCTCGCCCAGTACCAGAGCGGCGCGCAGACCCGGCGCGTGCGCGCGCTGAACGACGCCGCTCCCGAGCCGTACGCCGAGCTGCACCCCGGCCTGGCCGCCCGCCTGGGCGTCGCCGCCGGGGACACGGTACGGGTGGAGAGCCGCAGGGGCGCCACCGAGGTCGTGGCCCGGGTGAGCGCGGCGATCCGGCACGACACGATCTTCATGCCCTTCCACTGGGAGGGCGTCAACCGTCTCACCAACCCCATCCTGGACCCGGTCTCGCGCATGCCGGAGTTCAAGGTCTGCGCCGTGCGGGTGTACAAACCGGACGCCCCGGGCGGCTCCGCGGCCGAGCGGGGGCGGCGCCCGTGAGGCTCGTCGTCGTGGGGAACGGCATGGCGGGCTCGCGGCTCGCCTCCGAGGTCCGGGCCCGGGACCCCGAGAACAGGCACATCACGATCACGGTCATCGGCGCCGAGGCCCGCGGGCCCTACAACCGGGTGCTGCTGTCGAACGTGCTCGCCGGCACCGCGAGCCCCGAGCAGGTCCGCCTGCCCGCGCAGGCCGGGGACGGCGTGACCGTCCGGCTCGGCGTCACGGTCACCGCCATCGACCGCGAGGCCCGCGAGGTCCGCACGGCGGACGGGCGGCGCGAGCCCTACGACGTGCTGGCGCTCGCCACCGGCAGCGAGGCGGTCGTGCCGCCGATCCCCGGCGCGGGCCGGGCCATCGCGCTGCGCACCATGGACGACTGCGACAGGATCCTCGCCGCCGCCAGGACCGCGACCACCGCAGTGGTGGTCGGCGGCGGCCTGCTCGGCGTCGAGGCCGCCCGCGGCCTTTCCGGGCGCGGCCTGCGGGTCACCCTGCTGCATCACACCGGCCACCTGATGGACCGCCAGCTCGACGCCGGGGCGGGGGCGGTGCTCGGCGACGCGCTCGCCGGCCTCGGCGTCACGGTCAGGACCGGCGCGCGGGCCGCCGCGATCCGCGCCGGCGGCGTCGAGCTGTCCACCGGCGAGATCCTGCCCGCCGGCGTGGTCGTCCTGGCCTGCGGGGTGCGCCCGCTGACCGGGCTCGCCGAGGACGCCGGGCTGGAGGTCGGCCGGGGCGTCGTCGTGGACGACCGGCTGCGCACCTCCGACCCGGCCATCTACGCGATCGGCGAGTGCGCCCAGCACGACGGCACGGTGTACGGCCTGGTGGCGCCCGCCTGGGAGCAGGCCGCCGTGGTCGCCGACCTGATCACCGGGGCCTGCCCGTCCGCGCGCTACCGCGGGTCGCGGCTGGTCACCCGGCTCAAGGCCAGGAGCGTCGAGCTCGCGGCCATGGGCGAGACGCACCTGGCCGAGGACCCCGACAGCGCCGTGGAGGTCGTCACCTTTACCCACCGGGCCCGCGGCATCTACCGCAAGCTCGTCATCAGGGACGAACGCCTCGTCGGCGCGATCCTGCTCGGCGCGGCGCCCACCGTGGGGACGCTCACCCAGCTCTACGACCGGGGAGGCCCGCTTCCCGGCGACCCCGCGGGCCTGCTGTTCCCCGGCCTGGACGACGGCGCCGTGCCCGCCGACACGCCCGTGCGCATGCCGGACTCGGCGCGCGTGTGCGAATGCAACAACGTGACCAAGGGAAGGATCCGCGCCTGCTGGGAGGCGGGCGCGCGCGACCTGGCCGCCGTGACCGCCGCGACCAGGGCGACCACCGGCTGCGGGAGCTGCAAGGACGCGGTCGAAGGTCTCATCGGATGGCTGTGCGCGCAGGAAGAGGAGGTCCCGGCGTGAGAATCGTTGTGGCGGGATACGGGCCCACGGCCCACCGGCTCGTCGAGACGCTGGCGCGCGAGGGGTTCACCGGGACGATCACCGTGATCGGGGAGGAGCCGCGGCCCGCCTACGACCGGGTCGCCCTCACCTCGTACTTGAAGGGCACGAGCGCGGCCGAGCTGACCTTCCCGGCCCCCGGAGCCTCGGCGCGGGTGCTGCTGGGCGACCGCGTGATCTCCATCGACCGCGCCCGGCGCACGGTGACCACGCGGGACGGGCACGAGGAGCCGTACGACGCGCTGGTGCTCGCCACCGGCTCGGCGCCCTTCGTCCCCCCGGTGCCCGGCGCCGATCGCGCCTTCGTGTACCGCACCATCGAGGACCTGGACGCGATCCGCGCCGCCTCGTCCGGCGCGGCCACGGGCGTCGTGGTCGGCGGCGGCCTGCTCGGGCTGGAGGCGGCCGACGCGCTGCGCGGCCTCGGCCTGGCCACGCACGTCGTCGAGATGGGCGCCTGGCTCATGCCCCGCCAGGTCGACGAGGGCGGCGGCGCGGTGCTCCGGGGCCACGTCGAGCGGCTCGGCCTCACCGTGCACACCGGCACGGGCCTGGACCGGATCGAGGACGGCCGGGTGGTGCTCGCCGGCGGCACGGCCATCGACGCGGACGTCGTCGTGTTCTCCGCGGGCGTACGGCCGCGCGACGAGCTCGCCCGCCGGGCCGGGCTGCCGGTCGGCGAGCGCGGCGGCGTCGTTGTGGACGAGGGCATGCGCACCGCCGACCCCGCCGTCTACGCGGTGGGGGAGTGCGCCCTGGCAGGCGGCATGGTGTACGGCCTGATCGGGCCGTGCAACGCCATGGCCGAGGTCGCCGCCGACCGCATCCTCGGCGGCTCGGCCTCGTTCACCGGCGCCGAGGAGTCCACCAAGCTCAAGCTGCTCGGCGTGGACGTCGCCAGCTTCGGCCGGCTGTCGGGCGCGCTCGACGTGACCTACATGGACCCGGTCGGCGGCGTCTACAAGAAGCTGTTCGTCAGCGACGACGCCCGCACCCTGCTCGGCGGCATCTGCGTCGGCGACGCCGCGCCGTACACGCTGCTGCGGCCCCTGGTCGGCAGGGAGCTGACCGCCTCGCCGAGCGACCTGCTGTTCGCCAGCGCCGGCGGGCCCAGCGTGGACCTGCCGGACGACGCGCCGGTCTGCTCGTGCAACAACGTCTCGCGCGGCGAGGTCCGCGCGGCCATCGCCGAGCGCGGCGCGACCGACGTGCCCGCGCTCAAGAAGTGCACGCGGGCGGGCACGAGCTGCGGCAGTTGCGTCCCGGCGCTCGCGTCGATCCTCGCCGCCGAGGGCGTCGTCCAGGACAAGGCGCTGTGCGAGCACTTCTCCCACAGCAGGGCGGAGCTGTTCGACATCGTCCGCGTGCGCGGCATCACGACCTTCTCGCGGCTCATCGCCGAGCACGGCCGGGGGCGCGGCTGCGACATCTGCAAACCGGTCGTCGCCTCGATCCTCGCCTCGCTCGACGGCGGCCACGTGCTGGAGGGCGAGCGCGCCGCGCTGCAGGACACCAACGACCACTTCCTCGCCAACATCCAGAAGAACGGCACGTACTCGGTGGTGCCGCGCATCCCCGGCGGCGAGATCACCCCCGAGAAGCTCATCGTGATCGGCGAGGTCGCCCGCGACTTCGGCCTCTACACCAAGATCACCGGCGGGCAGCGGATCGACCTGTTCGGCGCGCGCGTCGAGGAGCTGCCCAAGATCTGGAAGCGGCTCGTCGACGCCGGGTTCGAGTCCGGCCACGCGTACGGCAAGGCCCTGCGCACGGTGAAGTCCTGCGTCGGGTCCGCCTGGTGCCGGTACGGCGTGCAGGACTCGGTCGGCATGGCCATCGCCCTGGAGCTGCGCTACCGCGGTCTGCGCTCGCCGCACAAGCTCAAGGCCGCCGTCTCCGGCTGCGCCCGCGAGTGCGCCGAGGCCCGCGGCAAGGACTTCGGCGTCATCGCGACCGAGTCCGGCTGGAACCTGTACGTCGGCGGCAACGGCGGCTTCACCCCCCGCCACGCCGAGCTGCTCGCGAGCGACCTGTCCGACGAGGAGCTGGTCCGCACGATCGACCGCTTCCTGATGTTCTACATCCGCACGGCCGACCGCCTGCAGCGCACGTCCGCCTGGATCGAGCGGATCGGCCTGGACCACCTGCGCGACGTCGTCGTCCGCGACTCGCTCGGCATCTGCGCCGACCTGGACGCGGCGATGGAACGGCACGTCGGCGGCTACTTCGACGAGTGGCGCGCCACCGTCGAGGACCCCGAGAAGCTGCGCAGGTTCGCCAGCTTCGTCAACGCCCCCGGCACCCCCGACCCCTCGATCGTCTTCGAGACCCGGCGCGACCAGATCTCGCCCGTCCTCGTGGAGGTGACCCGCCGATGACCCTGACCGGCCGGACGACGGACCCCGGCGACGACACCCGGACATGGGTGCCGATATGCGCCTACACCGACCTCATCCCCGAACGCGGCGCCGCCGCCCTGGTCGCGAGCGACCAGATCGCGGTGTTCCGCACCTTCGACGGCCGTGTCTACGCCGTCGGCAACCGCGACCCGTTCAGCCGCGCGTACGTCATGTCGCGCGGCATCGTCGGCACCCGGGGCGAGGAACCCGTGGTCGTCACACCCATGCACAAACAGGTCTTCTCCCTCGTCACCGGCGCATGCCTGGACGACCCGGAGACAGCGATACCGACATACCCCACCCGAGTCACCGACGGCACCCTGGAGGTGAGCGTGGAATGACAGCCGCGCTTCTGGACGATCCGCTGACCAGCCCCGAGACCGCGCCGGACGCGCTGGCGGGCTTCACCATCGGCGTGACCGCCACCCGCAGGCGCGAGGAGTTCGCCGCGCTCCTCGAACGCCGGGGCGCCCGCGTCGTCCGCGCCCCGGCGATCCGGCTCGTCCCGCTCGCCGAGGACGCCGGCCTGCTCGCGGCCACCCGCCAGTGCCTGGACGCGCCCGTCCACGACGTCGTGGTCACCACCGGCGTGGGCTTCCGCGGCTGGATGGCCGCCGCCGAGGGCTGGGGGCTGTGCACCGAGCTGGCCGCCCACCTGGCCTCCGCGCGCATCCTGCCCCGCGGGCCCAAGGCGCGCGGGGCCGTGCGCGCCGCCGGGCTGAGCGACCACTGGACCCCGGCCACCGAGTCCTGCGACGAGATCAAGCAGTACCTCCTCGCCCAGGACCTGCGCGGGCGCCGCATCGTCGTCCAGCTTCACGGCGAGCCGTTGATCGGCTTCATCGCCGCCCTGCGCGCCGCCGGGGCCACCGTCATCGAGGTCCCGGTCTACCGCTGGCTGCCCTACCGCGACCCCTCGCCGCTGCGCCGCCTGATCACCCAGGCGATCTCCGGCTCGGTGGACGCCGTCGCCTTCACCAGCGCCCCCGCCGTGCTCGCCATGCTCAACGCCGCGCGGGCCGAGCACCTGGAGGACTCGCTGATCGACGCCTTCCGCGGGTCGGTCGTGGCCGCCTGCGTGGGCCCGGTCACCGCCGCGCCGCTGGTGGCCAGGAACGTGCCGGTGATCCAGCCCGAACGCTCGCGGCTCGGCGCCCTCGCCCGCACCCTGGCACGGCACCTGCCCGAGCACGGCGTCACCCGGGTCACCGCCGGTTGCCACGAGCTGGAGATCCGCGGCCACGCCGTCGCCGTGGACGGCGACCTCAAGCCGCTGCCGCCCGCACCCATGGCCGTCCTCAAGCGCCTCGCCGAGCGGCCCGGGCACGTTGTCGCCCGCTCGGAGCTGCGGGTCGTGCTCCCCGGCGGCCCGGCACGGGAATCCGCCGAGCACGCCGTCGAGATGGCGGTCACCCGGCTGCGCCGCGCCCTCGGCCCGGCCGGCATCGTCGAGACCGTCGTCAAGCGCGGCTACCGCCTGGCCTGCGACCGGCTGGAGGTGCGGTGACCCCGCCGCCCGCGCTGGTGCTCGCGGCCCACGGCACGCGCAACGCCGAGGGCGAGGCCACGATCGCCGCCCTGGCCGCCCGCGTACGCCGGGCACGCCCCGGCCACCGCGTCGAGGCCGCCTACCTGGAGATCAGCTCGCCCCCGCTGGACGGGATCCTGGCCGGGCTGCCCGGACCGGCCGTCGTGGTCCCGCTGCTGCTCGCCGGCGGCTACCACGTCCACATCGACCTGCCCGCCGTCGTCGCCCGCGCCAAGCCCGGCGCGCTGGTCGCCGGCAGGCTCGGCCCCCACGCGCTCATCACGTCCGTGCTGGTGCGCCGCCTGGTCTCGGCGGGGCTGCGCTCCACCGACACGGTCGTCCTCGGCGCGGCCGGCTCCTCCGACCCCGGCGCCCTGGACGACGTCCGCGCCGCCGCCCGGCTGCTGTCGATGCGGCTGTCGCGGCCGGTCACCGCGGCGTTCGCCTCGGCGGGCCGCCCGGCCATCGGCGAGGCCCTGGACCGGCTGCGCTCGGGCCCGGCCCCCCGGGTGGCCCTGGCGTCCTACCTGCTCGCGCCCGGCCACTTCCAGGGCCGGCTGGAGGAGTCCGGGGCCGACCTGGTCTCCCGCCCGCTCGGCGCCGACGACGAACTGGCCGCCCTGGTGTGGCACCGCTTCGACGAGGCGACGGCCCGGTCGGCGTGGCAGGGGGCGGCGTGGCAGGGGGCGGCGTGGCGCGTGCCCGGCGCGGCCCGCGGGCTCAGGAGAGCGCCGGCGTCCGGGGGGTGATCGCCTCCAGCCGCAACTCGCGCACGATCTCGGCCGCGCAGTCGTCGCGGGACAGGCCCGCGCCGGCCCCGATGAACGTCTCGTAGTAGGCGTGCCGCAAACAGCCCGCCAGCAGCAACCGGGCGCTGGCCTCCGGCGTCACGTCGGGCGCGACCCGGCCGAGGCTCCGCTCCAGCGCGAGGTACTCGGCCAGCGGGGCGATCTCCGAGGCGGGGCCGAGATCGGTCTCGCGCAGCGCCTCGCGAAAGCGCACCGTGATCGACGGGGAGATGAACGCGGGCATCGCCGCGGACTGGACCTCGGCGTAGTAGTCGATGCCCGTGCGCGCCACCGGCAGCAGGTTGTCGTTGACCCGCCCCTTGCCGGCCTTGTGCATCAGCGCGTCGAGCGTGCGCAGCCAGACGGGCAGGCGGTCCTGCAGGAGGGCGAGGAACATGTCCACCGCCTGGGCGGGGGTCGCGCCGCGCATCTGCGGATACGCGTCGCCGTCCTCCGGGCGCGGCGCCTCGTCCCTGCCCTCCTGGTGCATGTACACGGCCATCTCGAGGACGCGTCGCCGCGTCTCCTGTGCTCTCTTGTGCGGATCTTGATATTGAGTCGTCGCCATGGGGATCCCAGGGTGCGCGGTCACATGTGTCGGTTCAGCACGCGGGTGGCGTGGTTCCGGGGGGTTCGCGGAGCGGTGTTCCTCTCCGTCGCCGAAGCGTGGCCGCGCGTGAGGGTGCCGCCCATACGTGCAGGTGCGGAACGGCGCAGCGGCCAATTATTACCCGTGATCCGCGAAGCGCGCGGCGAATATGCGAAACGTGGCTTTCCCGCGTGTCGCACGACGTGCCCGGGGTGCCGGCCGGACCGGCGCCCGTGACCTCAGGCGTCGCCGGCCGTCGCTAGCCGTCGCTGTCGTGGTCGCGCCGCCGCAGGTAGCGCTCGAACTCGGCGGCGATCGCGTCGCCGCTGGCCTCGGGAAGCTCGGCGGCGTCCTTGCGCTCCTCCAGCTCCCGGACGTACTCGGCGACCTCGGAGTCCTGCGCGGCCAGCTCGTCCACGCCGTGCTCCCACGCCCGCGCCTCGTCCGGCAGCTCGCCGAGCGGCATCGGGATGTCGAGCAGGTCCTCCATGCGGCTCAGCAGCGCGAGCGTGGCCTTCGGGTTCGGCGGCTGGGCGACGTAGTGCGGCACCGACGCCCACAGGGAGATCGTCTTGGTGCCCGCCGCGTTGAGGGAGTGCTGGAGCACGCCGACGATGCCCGTGGGCCCCTCGTAGCGCGTCAGCTCCAGGTTCAGGGAACGGGCCAGTCCCGGGTCGCTCACGCTGCCCATGACCGGCACCGGCCGGGTGTGCGGCGAGTCGTTCAGCAGGGCGCCCAGCAGCATCGCGGTCTCGACCCCGAGCTCCAGGCAGATGCCGACGATCTCGGAGCAGAACGTGCGCCAGCGCATGTTCGGCTCGATGCCGCGCAGCAGCACGACGTCGCGCTCGCTGCCCGGGGGCCGCGCGACCAGCAGGCGGGTGGTCGGCCACACGATCGAACGGCTGACGCCGTCGCGCATTTCGACCATCGGGCGGGTCACCTGGAAGTCGTAGTAGTCCTCCGGGTCGAGCTCGACGAGCAGGGTGGCCTTCCACTCCGCCTCCAGATGCGCCAGAGCGCCGCTCGACGCCTCGCCCGCGTCGTTCCAGCCCTCGAACGCGGCGATCAGCACCGGGTCGACGAGCTCGGGAAGTCCTTCGAGCTCGATCACACGCCGCCTCCTCCTGGCATGGCCAAGGGCGTTCACACGACGAAGCGCCCTCTCGACCGCCGGCGGCGGCCTTGTGCCTAACTAAGCCTATTCGTTGAGGGGCGGTCAGTGTCACCGAGAGGGGATAGCCGTGCGCGAGAGCGGTCCAACGGGACGGCCCCGTGCGATGTCGCTCCGTGTCGATTTCGGCCCGGCGGCTACGCTTGGGCCCATGAACCGTGAAGCCTCCTCGTTCAGGCGTCACCTGGGCGAGCGCGTCCTGGTGGCCGACGGCGCGATGGGCACGATGCTGCAATCGTACGACCCTTCGCTGGACGACTTCGACGGTCACGAAGGGTGCAACGAGGTCCTGAACGTCACCCGTCCCGACATCGTCCGGGCGGTGCACGAGGCGTACTTCGCGGTCGGCGTCGACTGCGTGGAGACCAACACCTTCGGCGCCAACCTGGCGGCTCTGGGGGAGTACGGCATCGGGGAGCGCGTCTTCGAGCTGTCCCGGGCGGGCGCCGCCCTGGCCCGCCAGGCGGCCGACCAGTGGTCGTCGGAGGATCGGCCGCGGTTCGTGCTGGGGTCGATGGGGCCGGGGACGAAGCTGCCGACTTTGGGTCATCTGCCGTACGGGGCATTGCGGGATGCCTATGAGCTGAACGCGGCGGGGTTGATCGCCGGTGGCGCCGATGCGTTGATCGTGGAGACGTGTCAGGACCTGTTGCAGGTGAAGGCGGCGGTGATCGGGGCACGTCGTGCGGTGGAGGCGGCGGGCCGTGATGTGCCGGTGATCGCGCAGGTGACGATCGAGACCAACGGCGCGATGTTGCTGGGGTCGGAGATCGGTGCGGCGCTGGCGGTGATCGAGCCGCTGGGTGTGGACGTGGTCGGGCTGAACTGCGCGACGGGTCCGGCGGAGATGAGTGAGCATCTGCGGTATCTGTCGCGGCATGCGCGGTTGCCGTTGTCGTGCATGCCCAACGCCGGTCTGCCCGAGCTCACCTCCGACGGCGCCCGCTACCCCCTGACCCCGCGGGAGCTCGCGGCGGCCCACGTGCAGTTCACCTCCGCGTACGGGCTGGGCCTGGTGGGCGGCTGCTGCGGCACCACCCCCGAGCACCTGCGCCAGGTCGTCGAGGCGGTGCGCGGGCAGGCCCCCGTCCCGCGGCGCCCGCGGCCCGAGCCCGGCGCGGCCTCGCTGTACCAGGCGGTCCCCTTCCGGCAGGACACCTCCTACCTGGCCATCGGTGAGCGGACCAACGCCAACGGCTCCAAGGCGTTCCGCGAGGCGATGCTGGCGCGGAACTGGGAGGAGTGCGTCGACATCGCCCGGGCGCAGGTGCGCGACGGGGCGCACATGCTGGACCTGTGCGTGGACTACGTCGGCCGTGACGGCGTGGCCGACATGAAGGAACTGGCCTTCCGGTTCGCCACCGCCTCCACCCTGCCGATCGTCCTGGACTCCACCGAGCCTGCCGTACTCCAGGCCGGTCTGGAAATGCTCGGCGGCCGCGCCGTGATCAACTCGGTGAACTACGAGGACGGCGACGGCCCGGACTCCCGCTTCACGAAGATCATGCGCCTGGTGAAGGAGCACGGCGCCGCGGTGGTGGCGCTGACCATCGACGAGGAGGGCCAGGCGCGCACGGCCGAGTGGAAAGTGCGCGTCGCCACGCGGTTGATCGAGGATCTGACGGTCAATTGGGGAATGGCCGTCGCTGACATCATCATCGATTGCCTCACCTTCCCGATCGCCACCGGCCAGGAGGAGACCCGCCGCGACGGCGTCGAGACCATCGAGGCCATCCGCGAGCTCAAGCGCCGCTACCCCGAGGTGCAGACGACCCTCGGCCTGTCCAACATCTCCTTCGGCCTCAACCCCGCGGCCCGCGTCGTCCTGAACTCGGTGTTCTTGAACGAGTGTGTGAACGCGGGGCTGGATTCGGCGATCGCGCACGCCTCGAAGATCGTGCCGATGGCGCGGATCCCCGATGATCAGCGGCAGGTCGCGCTGGACATGGTGTACGACCGGCGGCGGGAGGGCTATGACCCGCTGCAGCGGTTCATGCAGCTGTTCGAGGGGGTGGACGCCGGCGCGGTGCGGGCCGGGCGGGCGGCCGAGCTCGCGGCGATGCCGCTGGCCGAGCGGCTCAAGGCGCGCATCGTGGACGGCGAGCGCAAGGGCCTGGAAGCCGACCTGGACGTCGCTCTGGAGGAGCGGCCCGCGTTGGAGATCATCAACGAGGTGCTGCTGGAGGGCATGAAGACCGTCGGCGAGCTGTTCGGCTCGGGGCAGATGCAGTTGCCGTTCGTGTTGTCCTCGGCCGAGGTGATGAAGGCCGCGGTGGCCTACCTGGAACCGCACATGGACCGGGTGGAGGGCGAGACCAAGGGCCGTATCGTGCTGGCCACCGTCAAGGGGGACGTGCACGACATCGGCAAGAACCTGGTCGACATCATCTTGTCCAACAACGGCTACGAGGTCGTCAACCTGGGCATCAAACAGCCCGTTTCGGCGATCTTGGAGACGGCGGTGGAGAAGGACGCCGATGTGATCGGCATGTCCGGGCTGCTGGTCAAATCCACCGTGATCATGAAGGAGAACCTGCAGGAGATGAACGCCCGCGGCATCTCTCAGCGGTTCCCCGTCCTGCTCGGCGGCGCCGCCCTCACCCGGGCGTATGTGGAGCAGGACCTGGCCGAGACCTTCACCGGCGAGGTGCGCTACGCCCGCGACGCCTTCGAAGGGCTGCGGCTGATGGACGCGTTCATGGCGGTCAAACGCGGGGTGAAGGGTGCCCGGTTGCCGTCGTTGCGGGAGCGGCGGGTCAAGTCCGGTGCCACCCTGGCCCGCACCCCCGAGGCCGAGTTGCCGGCGCGTTCGGATGTGGCGGGCGACAATCCGGTCCCGGTGGCGCCGTTCGTGGGGGAGCGGGTGGTCAAGGGCATTCCGCTGGCCGATTACGCGGCGTTCTTGGACGAGCGGGCCACGTTCATGGGCCAGTGGGGGCTCAAGGCCGCCCGCGGCACCGGCGGGGCGTCGTATGAGGAGCTGGTGGAGACCGAGGGCCGGCCGCGGCTGCGGATGTGGCTGGAGCGGTTGCAGACCGAGAACCTGTTGCAGGCCGCGGTGGTCTACGGCTACTTCCCCTGCGTCTCCCACGGCGACGACCTGATCATCCTGGACGAGGCGGGCAAGGAGCGGACCCGGTTCTCCTTCCCCCGCCAGCGCCGCGACCGGCACCTGTGCCTGGCCGATTTCTTCCGTCCGGCCGGCTCAGGGGAGGTGGACGTGGTGGCCTTCCAGGTCGCCACCATGGGCTCGCGGATCTCCCAGGCCACCGCCGAGTTGTTCGCCAAGGACGCCTACCGTGACTACCTGGAGTTGCACGGGCTCTCGGTGCAGCTGACCGAGGCGCTGGCGGAGTACTGGCATGCCCGGGTCCGCTCCGAACTGGGCATCGGCGGGAACGAGAGCCTGGAGGACATGCTGAAGGTGAACGTCACCGGCTGCCGGTACTCCTTCGGCTATCCGGCGTGTCCGCATCTGGAGGATCAGCGGCAGGTGTTCGATTTGCTGGATCCGTCCCGGATCGGGGTGTCGCTGTCGGAGGAGTTCCAGTTGCATCCGGAGCAGGCGACCTCCGCGATGATCGTTCACCACCCCGAAGCCAAATACTTCAACGTCTGACGCCTGACGGCCAGACGGTACGGTCAGGGTGTCATTACGCACTTTCAGGGGGTTTTGAGTGGATGCGGTCTTCTTCGACATGGACGGGCTTCTCGTGGACACCGAGAAGCTCTGGTTCCAGGTCGAGTCGGATGTGATGAGACGTCTGGGGGCCGCGTGGTCGGACGCCGATCAGGAGAACCTGGTCGGCGGTTCCATGCCGGCGACGGTCGCGTACATGATCAAGGCCGGCGGCTCCGACCGGTCCCCCGCCGAGGTCGAGGCATGGCTGGTCGACGGTGTGCTCGCCCGGCTCGCCGACGGCTTCGAGACGATGCCCGGGGCCATGGAACTGCTGGGCGAGGTCCGCGCGACGGGCCTGCCCGTCGCCCTGGTCACCTCGTCCGCCCGGGTGATGGCCGACGCCATCCTCGACGGCATCGGCCGGCGCGACCACTTCGACGTCATCGTGACCGGCGACGACGTCCGGAACTACAAGCCCGACCCCGAGCCGTACCTCATGGCCGCGCGCCTGACGGGCGTGGACCCGGCGAAGTGCGTCGCCCTTGAGGACTCCCCGAACGGCGTCGCCGCCGCCACCGCCGCGGGCTGCGCGGTCGTGGCCGTCCCCAGCATCCTCCCCATCGCCCCGGCCCCGAGGCGTCTCGTGGCCGAGTCCCTCAAGCAGGTCGACGTCGCGGCCCTCCGCGCCCTCTCCATCTCCTGAACCCCTTCCCGGTGGCTCCGCGCCTTGGACGACGGTCCACCCTGAGGCGGGTCTCATGAGGATCATCCTCCCTTAGGGGACGTCCCCTCCTTGGGAAGGAGGGGACGGGCGCGTACCAGGTGCCAGGATGGAACGGAAAGCCATGACAAGGGGGCGAAGCCGTTATGTCGTTCGACCAGATCGCCTGGTTGCCGTTGTGCGGGGGCCTGACCGCCGTGGGCCTGGTGCTGAGCTTCCTGGCGTTCCGCAGGCGAGGCGCGGGCGCCGGGCTGCGCGCCGCCGCGTGGTCGCTGATCCCGGTCGCCGCCTACCTGACCGGAGCGCTGCCCGCACTCTGGACGATGGGCACCGCCGCCGTCGGCTTCGTCACCGGCCTGGTGTTCTCGCCGAAGGTCTGGGCGGGCGTCGCCGTGGCCGGCCTGGCCGCCCTGCTCTTCCTGGTCTCGGGCGTCCTGCGCGGCAGGACCCTCGGCGAGTCCCGCACCCGCCGCCGCGCCAAGCAGGACCCGGCCGCTCAGCCGTCCGCGGGGCCGTCGCCGACCCTCCCGTCCGTCACGGCCCCCACCCAGCCGAACCGCCCGCCACTCCCCAAGCGTCAGCCCACCACGGCCGCCGCTCCCGATGACGGCCTCGGCGACATCGAGGAGATCCTCAAGCGCCGCGGCATCAGCTAGCGACGAGCGTGAAGCACGCCCGGCGGTGAGGGGGACACATCGGTCGGGGCGTGGCCGGGCGAAGGTCGAGGTGGCCTCCGTGCGGTGGGCGGCGCCAGGGCCCTCCACCGCACGGATGTGGCGGTCGCGCGTCCGGCCACGGGCTCGCGTAGGGCTGACAGGCGCCGGTGGCGAGCGTCGCGCGCGGGCGGGGGCACGTACGGCATGCCCTCGTCCGGCGTCGACGCCTCAGGACATACCCGGATCTTCGCCCGCGCACCCGTGAGTATGGGGCCATCGCGGGAGCCGGTACGTTGATCATCGGGTTCCCCGGCACCGGTGCTCGCGTCCCGCGCGGCGGGGTCGCGGTGGGTAAGGAATTCGGCGGGTGATCAGGTCACATTGCCATAACGGCGTGGCGATGGCCGTGTGGCTTCCGAGGAACGCGTAGCGTCCTCGGTATGGTCGGCCACCCTCGACCGGGTCCCTGTTTCGCGGGGCGTCGCGCCCCGCGGGCGGCGGCCTCCGGGGGCCGCGAGCGCGTGCGCCACGGCGCATCCGCGCGGCGTGTCACGGATCCGAGACACAATGCGGACAGGCCCCGAACAATCGGTCCAAGATCGATACGAATGAATTTCGCATGAATCACAGTTGAGCCACATAGCGTGCGCAGGTACTGGTCAGTGCAGCTCAGCACGTAGATTCTGCGTCCGGGGCCGTATACGCGGTCTCCCATGCAACATGGGGCGATGCCCGCCCGCCACCTCCGGCCGGGCGGCGCGCCAGACGGACTACGTCGTCTGGGATCCAGGGGGCCGACACTTATGACCGCACCGCTCGACGTCTCGGGCTCGGAGCTCGAAGCCGCGCCGGAAGCCGTGCTGGACGGGCAGGCCAGGGCGATCCAGGGCAGGTCGCTCGGCCAGATCGCGTGGACGCGCCTCAAGCGCGACAAGGTCGCCCTCACCGGCGCCGGGGTCGTGATCTTCCTGATCCTCGTCGCGATCTTCGCTCCGCTGATCGTCGGCTTGATCGGCCATCCCCCCAACGAATTCAACCAGGACCTCATCAGCTCCGAGACGCTGGCCCCGAAGGACGGCACCGGCATCGGCTGGGACCACCTGTTCGGCGTCGAGCCGCTCAACGGGCGCGACATCTTCAGCCGCGTCGTGTACGGCGCCCGCATCTCGCTGCTGATCGCCTTCCTGGCGACGCTGCTGTCTGTGGTGATCGGGACGCTGCTCGGCGTCATGGCCGGGTACTTCGGCGGCTGGGTCGACTCGGTCATCAGCAAGACCATGGACGTCTTCCTGGCCTTCCCGATCCTGGTCTTCGCGATGGCGCTGTCCGGCATCGTGCAGCAGGGCAGCGACAGCGCGTTCGGCCTGACCGGCGACACGCTCAGCGTCACCCTGCTGATCTTCATCATCGGTTTCTTCAACTGGCCCTACATCGGGCGCATCATGCGCGGCCAGACGCTGTCGCTGCGCGAGCGGGAGTTCGTGGACGCGGCGCGAAGCCTGGGCGCGCGCGGGCCGTACATCATATTCCGCGAGATGCTGCCCAACCTGGTCGCGCCGATCCTGGTCTACGCGACCCTCCTCATCCCGACGAACATCCTCTTCGAGGCGGCGCTGTCGTTCCTCGGAGTCGGGGTGCGCCCGCCCACCGCGACCTGGGGTGGCATGTTGTCGGACGGGGTGCGGTTCTACACGATTCCGCACTTCATGTTCTTCCCCGGTATGGCGATCTTCATCACCGTGCTGGCCTTCAACCTGTTCGGTGACGGACTCCGCGACGCCCTCGACCCAAGGGCCCGATGAGCTCGATCCGGTTCCCCCGTTAGTTCCCTGGCCTCGACAACAAGGGGTTGTGTAGATGAAGAGAAAGACCACGCTGGGGGTGACCGCCCTGAGTGCGGTTCTCGCCCTGGGGCTGGCCGCCTGTGGCGGCGGCACCGCCACGTCGCCGAGCTCCTCCGGCTCGGCGCCGGCCTCGAGCGGAGGTGGCGACGCACCCAAGGCCGAGTTCAACGCGGCCCTGGACAAGGTGTTCAACCCTTCCGACAAGAAGGGCGGCATCCTGAAGTTCGCCAACGCGGGTGACTGGGACTCCCTGGACCCGGCGGACACGTACTACGGCTACTCGTGGAACTTCGTCCGGCTCTACGGCCGGTCCCTCGTGATGTTCAAGCCGGCGCCGGGCAAGGAGGGCAACCAGCTCATCCCCGACCTCGCCGAGAGCCTGGGCGTCCCGAGCGACGGGGCGAAGACCTGGACGTACAAGCTGAAGCAGGGGGTGAAGTTCGAGGACGGCACCCCGATCACGTCCAAGGACGTGAAGTACGGCGTGCTGCGGTCGCTGGACAAGGAGGTGTTCCCCGACGGGTACACCTACTTCAACGAAACCCTCGACCTGCCGAAGGACTACAAGGGCCCCTACAAGTCCAAGGGCGTCAACACCGACAGCGCGATCGAGACCCCGGACGACCAGACGATCGTCTTCCACCTGAAGCAGCCCTACAGCGGCTTCGACTACTTCGCCCAGCTCCCGGCGACGATCCCGGTGCCCGAGGCCAAGGACACTGGCGCCAAGTACCGCGAGCACGTGATCTCCTCCGGGCCGTACAAGTTCGACAAGAACGAGATCGGCAAGGGCTTCAACCTGGTCCGCAACGACAACTGGGACCCGGCGACCGACCCGAACCGCAAGGCGCTGCCCGAGGGCTACGAGGTCTCGACGAACGTCAACGCCGACGACATCGACAACCGGATCCTCGCCGGTGACCTGCACGTCGACATCGCGGGCACGGGCGCCCAGCCGGCGACCCTCGGCCGGGTGCTGACCGACCCGAACCTCAAGGCCGGCACCGACAACCCGACGCTGACCCGCCTCTGGTACACCTCGATCAACGGCAACGTGAAGCCGCTGGACAACATCGACTGCCGCAAGGCCGTCGAGTACGCCGCGGACAAGGTCGCCTACCAGACCGCCTACGGAGGCGAGTTCTCCGGCGGGCAGATCGCGACCAGCCTGATGCCGCCGCTGATCCCCGGCCACAAGGACATCAACCTGTACCCGGCCGGCCCGGACAACCACGGTGACGTCGCCAAGGCCAAGGAGCACCTGACGGCCTGCGGCCAGCCGAACGGCTTCTCGACCAACATCTCCTACCGGGCCGAGCGTCCCAAGGAGAAGGCGACCGCCGAGGCGCTGCAGCAGTCCCTGGCCAAGGTCGGCATCAAGCTGACGCTGAAGCCGTTCCCGCAGGCGGACTACTTCGCGCTGTACGCCGGCAAGCCCGGGTACGCCAAGTCCAACGGCATCGGCCTCGCCGTCAACGGCTGGGGCGCCGACTGGCCGGACGGATACGGCTTCCTCAGCCAGATGGCGGACAGCCGCGTGATCCGCGAGACCGGTGGCTCCTCCAACGTCAGCGTCCGCGACCCCGAGGTCGACAAGATGTTCGACCAGGCGGCGCAGGAGACCGACATCGCCAAGCGCGAGGCGATCTGGGGACAGATCGACCAGAAGGTCATGGAGGACGCCTTCATCCTTCCGGGACTGTGGGCGAAGAGCCTGCTGCTGCGCGGCAAGGGCGTGACGAACGTGTACATCAACGACGCGTTCAGCATGTACGACTACCTCAACATGGGCGTCCAGTAAGCGCCCCTGAGCACCCGTTCGATCCGATAGACACGTGAACGCGGCAGGGGGCCGGCCGACCGGCCGGCCCCCGGAGCCGGGGGGACTGTGGTCACATACATCATCCGGCGCCTGATCTGGGGTGTCTTCATGCTCGCCATCGTGAGCATGATCACCTTCGCCATCTTCTTCCTGGTGCCGCGCCTGGCGGGCGCCACCTCGGAGAGCCTCGCCACCCGCTACGTCGGGCGTACCGCCACCGCCGAGGACGTGAAGATCGCCACCGAGCGGCTGGGCTTCAACGATCCGCTGATCGTGCAGTACGGCCGGTTCGCCAAGGGCATCGTCGCGGGCGCCGACTACGACTACGGGCCCGGCGTCGAGCGCTGCCCCGCGCCGTGCTTCGGCTACTCCTTCCTCACCCGGCTCCCGGTCTGGCCGGACCTGCTCAACCGGTTGCCCGTCACGATGTCGCTGGCCTTCGGCGCCGCGATCATCTGGCTCATCACCGGCGTGGCGACCGGAGTGGTGTCGGCGCTGAGACGCGGCAGCGTCTTCGACCGCGCGGCCATGACCGTCGCGCTCGCGGGCGTGTCGCTCCCCATCTTCTTCACCGGCATCGTGTCGCTGGTGGCGTTCAGCTACGGGCGCCCGCTGGCGATCATGGCGCCGGGCGGCAGCTTCACCCCGTTCTTCGACAACCCCGCCCAGTGGGCCTACAACCTGATCCTGCCCTGGATCACCTTGGCCTTCCTGTACGCCGCCGGGTACGCCCGGCTCACGCGGTCGGGCATGCTGGAGACGATGAACGAGGACTACATCCGCACGGCTCGGGCGAAGGGCCTGGCCGAGCGCACCGTGGTCTTCAAGCACGGCCTGCGCGGTGCGCTGACCCCGATCGTCACCATCTTCGGTCTCGATGTCGGCCTGCTGATGGGCGGCGCGGTGCTGACGGAGAGCACGTTCTCGCTGCCCGGCATCGGCAAGTACGCCATCGACGCCATCGTCAGCCAGGACCTGCCGAAGGTCATGGGCGTCACGCTGGTCACCGCGTTCTTCGTCGTCGCGGCGAACCTGATCGTCGACATGCTGTACGCGGTGGTCGACCCGAGGGTGAGGCTGACGTGACCGGTGACCATCGGGCGGGCGGCCGCATCGGCGCCCGGGCGGCGAAGGAGGGTTCGTGAGCTTTCTCGAGCTGAACGACCTGCGCATTCATTTCCCCACGGACGACGGCCTTGTCAAGTCGGTCGACGGCCTGTCCTTCGAGCTGGCGCGCGGCAGGACGCTCGGCATCGTCGGCGAGTCCGGGTCCGGCAAGAGCGTCACCAGCCTGGGCATCCTCGGCCTGCACAAGGGTGGCCGGGCGAAGATCTCCGGCGAGATCTGGCTGGACGGCGAGGAGCTCGTCGCCGCCGGCGCCGAGCACGTGCGCACGCTGCGCGGCAAGAAGATGGCGATGATCTTTCAGGATCCGCTGTCCGCGATGCATCCGTACTACACGGTGGGCGCGCAGATCATCGAGGCGTACCGGATCCACAACAAGGTGAGCAAGGCGGTGGCGCGCAAGCATGCCGTCGACCTGCTCGGCCGGGTCGGCATCCCGCAGCCGGACAGGCGGGTGGACAGCTACCCGCACGAGTTCTCCGGCGGCATGCGCCAGCGCGCGATGATCGCCATGGCGCTGTCGTGCGACCCCGAGCTGCTCATCGCCGACGAGCCGACGACCGCGCTGGACGTGACCGTCCAGGCGCAGATCCTCGACCTCATGCGCGACCTGCAGCAGGAGTTCAACTCCGCGCTGATCATCATCACCCACGACCTCGGCGTGGTGGCCGAGCTCTCCGACGACATCCTGGTGATGTACGGCGGCAAGTGCATCGAGTACGGCACCGCCGAGGACATCTTCGAGCGGCCCGAGCACCCCTACACCTGGGGCCTGCTGGGCTCGATGCCCCGGCTCGACCGCGAGCGCACCGAGCGGCTGACCCCCATCAAGGGCACGCCCCCGTCCCTCATCAACGTGCCGTCCGGCTGCGCGTTCCACCCTCGCTGCGCGTACGAGCCCCGGACCGGCGGCAAGGGCAGGACCGAGGTGCCCGAGCTCCTCGAGACCGAGGGCGGTCACCTGGTGCGCTGCCACATGTCGCGCGAGGAACGCCGCGCCGTCTGGGAGCAAGAGATCAAGCCCACCCTGGAGTCCGTGTGAGCGAGCAGTCCGAGACCCTGCTGTCCGTCCAGGGACTGGAGAAGCACTTCCCGATCACCAAGGGTCTGATCAAGCGCCAGGTCGGTGCCGTCAAGGCGGTCGACGGGCTGGACTTCGAGGTCCGCACGGGCGAGACGCTCGGCCTGGTGGGGGAGTCGGGCTGCGGCAAGACGACCACCGGCCGCCTGATCACCCGGCTGCTGGAGCCCACGGGCGGGAAGATCCTCTTCGAGGGCCGCGACATCACCCACATGTCGCAGGGCGCGCTGCGCCCGCTGCGCCGCGACATGCAGATGATCTTCCAGGACCCGTACAGCTCGCTGAACCCGCGCCACACCGTCGGCGCCATCGTCGGCGCGCCGTTCCGGATCCAGGGCGTGAAGACCGAGCACGGCACGAAGAAGGCCGTCCAGGACATCCTGGAGCTGGTCGGGCTCAACCCCGAGCACTACAACCGCTACCCGCACGAGTTCTCCGGCGGGCAGCGGCAGCGCATCGGCATCGCCCGCACGCTGGCCCTCAAGCCCAAGCTCATCATCGCCGACGAGCCGGTGTCGGCGCTCGACGTGTCGATCCAGGCCCAGGTCGTCAACCTGCTGGAGGACCTGCAGAACGAGCTGGACCTGACCTACGTCGTCATCGCGCACGACCTGTCGGTGGTGCGGCACATCAGCGACCGCGTCGCCGTCATGTACCTCGGCAAGATCGTCGAGCTGGCCGAGAGCAAGAGCCTGTACGAGACGCCGATGCACCCGTACACGACCGCGCTGCTGTCGGCCGTGCCGGTGCCCGACGTCAAGCGCCGCGCCGGCCGCGAGCGCATCCGCCTCCAGGGCGACGTGCCGAGCCCGCTCAACCCGCCGCCGGCCTGCCGGTTCCACACCCGCTGCTGGAAGGCGCAGGAGATCTGCAAGACCATCGAGCCCCCGCTCGCCGAGATGGCCACCGGCCACCGCGTCGCCTGCCACTTCCCGGAGAACACGCCCAAGAACGCCGTCCAGGGCGACCCGGCCCCGCAGGCGCCCGCCTGAGCGCGCGCCCGTCCAGGGCCCCGGACGTGGCCTGAAGGGGCCGTTGCTCTAGGGCGGCTCTAGGGGATCGCGCCCGGGGTGATCAACCCCGTCTCGTAGGCCAGCACCACGGCCTGGACGCGGTCGCGCAGCGCCAGCTTGGTGAGGACGTTGCCGACATGGGTCTTCACGGTGGTCTCGCTGACCACCAGCTCGGCGGCGATCTCGGCGTTCGACATGCCGCGGGCGATCAGGCGCAGCACCTCCAGCTCGCGCTCGGTCAGGCGGCCGACGCGGGCCGGGGTGGCCTGCTGGTGGGCCGAGGGCAGGTGGGTGGCGAACTTGTCCAGCAGCCGCCGGGTCACGCTCGGCGCGACGATCGCGTCGCCGGCCGCGACCACGCGGATCGCCTGCACGAGCTCGTCGGGCGGGACGTCCTTCAGCAGGAAGCCGCTCGCGCCCGCGCGGAGCGCCTCGACGATGTACTCGTCCAGGTCGAACGTCGTGAGCACCAGGACGCGGGGCACGTGCGCGCCGGGGGCGGCGTCGCGGACGATGCGCCGCGTCGCGTCGATGCCGTCCACGCCGGGCATGCGGATGTCCATCAGCACGACGTCGGGCAGCAGCGCCCGGGACTGGTCCTGCGCGGTGGAGCCGTTGCCGGCCTCGCCCACCACCGTGATGTCGGGCTCGGCCTCCAGGATGAGCCGGAAGCCGGTGCGCAGAAGGGGCTGGTCGTCGACCAGCAGCACCCGGATCGTCATGTGTCAGTCCTTGAGGGGGAATCGGGCCCGTACCTCGAATCCGCCCCCCTGCCGTGGGCCGATCCGCAGAACTCCACCATAAAGGGCGACGCGCTCACGTATGCCGACCAGACCGTGCCCGGGACGGTCACCGGGGCCGCGGGTGAGCCCGCCCGTCCCGCCACGCCCGTCGTCCTCGACGTGCACGAGCAGTTCGTCCCGCTCGCGGCGCACGGTCACCCACGCCCGGGCGGCGGGCCCCGCGTGCCGCAGGCTGTTGGTGAGGGCCTCCTGGACCAGCCGGTAGGCGGCCAGGTCGATGCCGGGGGGAAGGACCGCCTGCTCGCCCTCGATCCAGAGCTGGGCGCGCAGTCCGGCCTCGCGCATCTGGTCCACCAGCACCGGCAGGTCCGCCATGCCGGGCTGCGGGGCCAGCTCGCCGCTCTCGCCGTCGGTGCGCAGCACGCCGACGATGCCGCGCATCTCGCGCATCGCCGTCCTGCCCATCTCCTCGATGGCCACCAGCGCGTCCCTGGCGGCCTCGGGGCGGGTCTCCAGCACCTTGCGCGCGGCGGCCGCCTGGACGGTCATCACGCTCACGTGGTGGGCGACGACGTCGTGCAGCTCGCGGGCGATGCGCGAGCGCTCCTCGGCGCGTGCGGCGCGGGTGTCGGCCTCCCGGGCGCGTTCCAGCCGCTCGGCGCGGTCGACCAGTTCGGCGGTGTAGGCGCGGCGCAGCCGTACCGAACGGCCCACCAGCCAGACCGCCAGGGCCACCACGAGGACGAACACGTGCTCGCCGAGGCCCCCGGGTTCCCAGGCCATCAGCACGCCGGCGGCGTAGGAGGCCGACAGGATGGCGGCCGCGACCAGGCTCAGGGCCAGCCCGCGGTAGGCGGCGACGGTGTAGAGCAGGACCAGGGCGGCCAGGCCCGTCAGCCCGCCGTCGTACCCCATCACCATGAGGGCGAGCTGGGGCGCCTCCGCCGCGCAGAGCAGGACGAACGGCCAGCGCCTGCGGAACGCCACCAGAACGCAGGCCGCCAGGATGAGCGCGCCGCCGAGGAGGTCCGGATCGCGGAGCGGCAGGCCGGGCAGCGGCACGTCCGGCGGCTGAGGAATGGGGAGCATGGTCGTCACGAACGAGGCCACCGCCAGGACGAGGGCGAGAACCGAGTCGACGACCAGGGGGTGGGTTCTCAGCCAGGCTCGCGGACTGCCGGGGGTGGTGCGCACCCTCTCAATTTAGGACGACTTCTTCGCTCGCCACCCTGCTGAGGAGGGATATCGCCCTCATCCCCGGGAAGGACCCGCGGCGCCGGCGTGACCTGCGCCACGCCGGGCTCACAGCTCGTCGGTCGCCGAGCGGCGCGAGCCGCGGACCGCGTCGCCCGGGCGGCGGTCGGGCACAGGAGGAGGGGTGCCGCCCCATTCCGGGCACAGGGCCTGGTAGTCGCACCAGTCGCACAGGCGGCTGCGGCGGGCGCGCCACTCGCGGGTGGTGAGCGAGCGCTCGATCGCCTCCCACAGGGCCTGCACCTTGCGCTCGGTCGCGCGCAGGTCGGCCTCGTCGGGGGCGTACCGCAGGACCTCGCCGTTGCCGAGGTACATCAGCTGCAGCACGCGGGGGACCGTGCCGTGCAGCCGCCACAGCACCAGCGCGTAGAACTTCATCTGGAACAGCGCCTTGGCCTCGAAGTCGGGCCCCGGGGCGTTGCCGGTCTTGTAGTCGACCACGCGCAGCTCGCCGGTCGGCGCGACGTCGAGCCGGTCGATGTAGCCGCGCAGCATCAGCCCGCTGTCCAGCACCGCCTCGACGTACAGCTCGCGCCGGGCGGGCTCCAGCAGGCGCGGGTCCTCCAGCGCGAAGTAGCGCTCCAGCATCTGCCGCGCCTGGGCGAGCCACCGCCCGCGCTCGGCGTCGTCCTCGAACAGGGCGGAGTATTCGGGCACCTGGCCGAGCAGCTTGTCCCACTGCGGGTCGAGCAGGGACTGCGCCGCGGCGACGGTGCGCTCGGCCGCCGGCAGGTCGTACAGCCGCTCCAGCACGGCGTGCACCAGAGTGCCGCGGACGGCGGCGGGCGAGGGCCGCTCGGGAAGCTGGTCGATCACCCGGAAGCGGTAGAGCAGCGGACATGTCATGAAGTCGCCCGCGCGTGAGGGGGAGAGGCTTCCGGTGATCGCGGGCGGCTCCGTGATGCTCATGAACGGAACTGTAAGTCAGCGCACCGACACTTCGCCCCAGGGGTGCGGCACGTGATCGGCCTATCGCCCGCCGCGGGCGCGTAGCATCGAGGCACAAGGAGGGAAGACGACAATCATGAGCACCCAGACCCCGCAACGGCCCGAGTCGCCGGGGCTGCGCATGGGACGCCCCTTCGGCATCCCCGTGTACGTCTCGCCGACGTGGCTGATCGTCGCGGCGTTCATCACCTACACGTTCCAGCCCTACGTGTCCGATGGGCTCCCCGGCAGGGGCACGGTCGTCACTTACCTCGTCGCCTTCGTGTTCGCCGTCTTCCTGTACGTCTCGGTGCTGCTCCACGAGCTGGCGCACTGCGTGGTGGCCCGCCACTTCGGGCTGCCCGTGCGCCGCATCACGCTCTACCTGCTCGGCGGCGTCTCCGAGATCGAGCGGGAGCCGGAGACGCCCAAGAGGGAGTTCCTGGTCGCCTTCGCCGGCCCGCTGGTCTCGCTCGGGCTGGCCGGCATCGGCTGGGTGGTGAACCTCTTCATCCCCCAGGAGACCATCCCCCATGTCCTGGCCTACCAGCTGTGGCTGTCCAACCTGATGGTCGGCGTGTTCAACCTGCTTCCCGGCCTTCCCCTGGACGGCGGCCGCATGCTCCGCGCCGGTGTGTGGAAGATCACCCGCAACTCGGGCTCCGGCACCATGGCGGCCGCCTGGTTCGGCCGCGGCCTCGCGGTCGTGCTGGTCGTCGTGCCGCTGCTGCCGTCGTTGATGACCGGCCAGCAACCCACGTGGGGGCTGGTGCTGTGGTCGGTGCTGCTGGCGTCCTTCATCTGGATCGGCGCCAGCCAGTCGCTGCGCGTCGCCAAGGTGCGCGCCCGCATGCCGCAGGTCCAGGCCCGCGCGCTGGCGCGGCGCGCGATCCCGGTGACGGCCGAGGTCCCGCTGGCCGAGGCGATGCGCAGGGCGCAGCAGGCCGAGGCGGGCGCCATGGTCGTCGTCGACCACGAGGGGCATCCGATCGCCATCGTCAACGAGTCGGCGGTGGCGGCCACGCCCGAGCAGCGGCGGCCGTGGGTGACCGTCGGCTCGCTGGCGCGCAGCCTCGATCCCTCGCTGGTGCTCCCCGCCGACCTGTCCGGCGAGTCCCTGATCGACGCCATGCGCGGTTCCCCCTCGGGCGAATACCTGCTGGTCGAGCGCGGCGGCGAGGTGTTCGGCGTGCTGGTCACCGCCGACGTGAACCGCCTGTTCACGGGGGTCTGACCGTCCGTTGTCAGGCATTGTCGGGCACGGCCGGGCTCGCGGCTCCGCCGCCCACGCGGCTTTCCGTGCAGAGGGCGCCGAGCGTGCCCGAAGTGTATGATTCGCCCGCGCCGGTGCAGGTAGGACATCCGCGGTGGTTTTTGCTACGGTCCGATGCCATTGGAAGCGTTTCCGGCCTCGTCCCGCCCACCGACCGCCCTCCGGCCCCGGTGCGCGATCGTCCGGATATGTGTTTGGCTGGTGGCGGGTGGGGCCGGCGCGGGCGTCGTCCGTCCGGTCGTGTGGCCTGGGGAGGAGAGTTCTGTGACGGAGCAAGGCGTGGGGGTGGTACGCCCGCTCCCCGGCGACGGGCTGATCGCCCACATGGGCGGCCTGTTGCTGGTGTGCGACGCGGCCGACGCCGTGGCCGACGACCTGGTGGCGGCGGTGCGCGAGACCGCGGCCGCCGGAGGTGACGGCCGGGTGCTCGCCCGGCGCGCCGCCCAGGTCCTGGCGCGGACGATGACGGCCGAGCCGATCGCCTGCGCCGTCGCGGGCCGCGCGGGCGGCGGCATCGCGGTCCTGGTCTGCGGGGACGCCCAGGCGTCCATCACCGGGCCGGGCACCGACGTGCACCTGGACGGCAAGAACGCCCTTACCTGGACCGACCGCCTGGTCACCACCCCGGTGACCTCGGTGGAGCTGCGCCTGCCCGGCGCCGGGCGGCCGCTGCGGCAGACCCGGCTGGACTCAGGGGTGATCCCCGGCGGCGGCGTCGTCTCCGACCTCGGCGAGGACGCCGGCCCGCAGGCCGTCCCCTCCCGGCCGGCCGAGTCCTCGAGTCCCGCGCCGCTGGGCGAGCCGTCGTATCCGGCCCCGGTGGGCACCGGCCCGTCCCCGGCGGTCCCCGACCCTGTGCCTTCCTACGACCCTGTGCCTTCCTACGAGCCCGCGCCGTCCTACGACCCGGCGCCGTCCTACGAGCCGTCCTTCGGTTCCGAGCCGGCGGGCGTCCCGTTCGGCCTGGGCCACGGCCCGGCCGAGGTCCCGCCGCCCGTCACGGCCGCGCTGCCGGTGAACGTCCCGCCGCCTCCCTCCGACCTGGCCGGGCCGCCCCCGCGCGAGTACGAGCAGCCGCCCGCGCCGCTGACCGACCCGGAGTCGCCCCGCGCGGGCTCGGCGGGTCCCGGCCCGGCGGAGCAGGAGTACGACCCGTTCCTGCTGTCCCCCGATCCCGGCGACCACGGCGGGACGCCCGGGTCGATGCTGGAGCCCACCGAGATGGGCCCGGCGCCCGAGCCGCTGAGCCGGCCGATGGTCTACGGCGTCGACTGCCAGAACGACCACTTCAACGACCCGCGGGTCCCCTACTGCGCGGTGTGCGGCGTCGCCCTCGTGCAGCGCAACCTCGTGCCCTACAAGGGCGAGCGCCCGCCGCTCGGGGTGCTCCTGCTCGACGACGGCGTGGCCCTCACGCTCGACGCCGACTACCTGCTCGGGCGCGACCCCGACCGCGCGCCCGAGGTCACCTCCGGCGAGGCCCGCCCGGCGCGGGTGACCAGCCCGGACGGCTCGGTCTCGCGCCGCCACCTGCGGGTGCGGCTCGACGGCTGGGACGTCAACCTGCTGGACCTGGGGTCGGTCAACGGCACGCAGGTCCAGCCGCCCGGCGACCCGAACTTCTACGACATCCCGCCGAACGAGCCGGTGCCGATCCTGCCCGGCACCACCGTGCGCATCGGGGTCTCGCGCACGATGCGCTACGAATCCCACCGCCAGGCCTGACCTGTTCGGGGCGCGGCGTGTTCTGGAGGAGGAGGGAGGAAGGGGTGAGGAACGAGCCCCTTCCGAGTGACGACGGAAGAACATCGCCTGAAGTGCGCCCCGAACACGCCGTGCCGGAGGCGCGGCCATAGGCGAAGTCCGGGAAGGGCCGCGCCCGGTCCTACCGTCCGTCCTCGCGGCCCCGCGGGGCGGGGGCGGTGGTGACACTCCGGCGGGCGCTCTCGCGGGCGCTGAGCGCGGCACGGCCGATCACGCCGATGAGCTCCTCCTCGCTCAGCACGCGCGGCTCGCCGATCATCTTGGCCTGGACGTAGACGGCGCACAGCCACTCCAGCAGGCGCGCCCCCTCCAGGGCCTGCGTCAGGTCGCCGCCGAGCGCCACGGCCCCGTGGTTCTGCATGAGGGCGGCCTGCCGGCCCGTCAGCGCCTCGCGGACGTGCGCGGCCAGCTCCGGGGTGCCGTAGGTCGCGTACGGGGCCACGCGGACGGCGCCGCCGAGCAGCAGCGCGTTGTAGTGGATCGGCGGCAGTTCGGTCATCGTCGTGGAGACGACCACGGCGTACCGCGAATGGGTGTGCACGACGGCCGCGGTGCCGGTGCTCTCGTAGATCGCCAGGTGCATGGGCACCTCGGAGGACGGGGCGCGCGAGCCCTCCACCATCTCGCCCGACAGGTCCAGGACCGGGCAGTCGGCGGGGGTCAGCTCGTCCAGGGCGACCCCGCCGGGGGTGACCGCGACCAGGTCGCCGGCGCGCACGCTGACGTTGCCGGACGTGCCGAGCACCAGCCCGTCCCGGACCATGCGGCGGCCGGTCTCGCACAGCCGCTCGCGCTCCTCGGCCAGCCTCATGCCCTCTCCGTCTCCGTCTCCGTCCCCGTCGCGGTCCCGGCCTCCGGGGGGACGGGCGTGGCGAGGCGGTCCAGCTCGGCCGTCATCAGCCGCCGGAGCGTCTCGGGGGAGACGCGGTCGGGGTACAGTAGCCGGTGGGCGCTGAGCCCGTCGACCAGCGCGAGCAGCCGCTCGGCGACGTCGTCCAGGTCCTCGCCCACGGCGATCTCGCCGGCCGCCGCGGCGGCGTCGAGCAGGGCGCGCACCAGGTGGCGCAGCTCGGCGGCCTCTTCGCGCTGGACCTCCAGCAGCGTCCCCCCGGCCAGGCTCCGGCCCCAGAAGCCGACCTCCAGGGCGGTCTCGCGGGCGCGCTCCTCGTCCAGGGGCAGGTTGTCCAGCAGCAGCTCGCGCAGGGCCGACAGCCCGGTGCGCCCGGCCAGCTTGTCCTTCAGCCGCCGCACGATGTGGCGGTGGGAGGCGCGCAGCGCCGACAGCAGGATGTCGTCCTTGTCGGCGAAGTAGTGGGTGAGTACGCCGTTGGAGTAGCCGGCCTCCTTGGCGATGGCACGGGTGGTGGCCGCTTCGATGCCCTCGCGCAGGATGACCCTGCGGGCGGCGTCCACCACCTCCTCGCGGCGCCCCTCGTGATCGACGATCTTCGGCATCCCTGGTCCCCTCGGTGGAAGGCTTGACATTGTAGTCGGACGCCCGTCTATTATCCGGCAATCCCGGAACACCGCGGAAGGAACCGCCATGACCGTCCTCACGCTCGGGGTCCACATCGTCGACGTGCTCGCGAGGCCGGTGGAGTCCATCCCCCAGGGGCAGGACACCCACCTGCTGGAGGAGATCCGCCTCACCGCCGCCGGCGCCGCCGCGGGGGTGGCCGTCGACCTCGCCAAGCTCGGCGTGCCGGTCGCCTCGGCCGGAGCGGTCGGCGGCGACGAGCTCGGCGACTTCCTGCTCATGATCATGGCGCGGCACGGCGTCGACGTGAGCGGTGTGGCGCGCAAGCCGGGGGAGCGGACGGCGGCGTCGATCCTGCCGATCCGCCCGGACGGAGGCCGTCCCTCGTTCCACGTGCCCGGCGCCAACCTCGGCCTGTCCCTCGCCGACCTGAATCCCGACCTGGTCACCGGGGCCCGCCTGGTGCACCTTGGCGGCATGGACGCGACCTGGGGCCTGCACGACCCGGCCTTCCTGGAACTGCTCGGGGCCGCGCGCGCGGGCGGCACGGTGGTCACGATGGACCTGCTGTCCAACATGGCCGACCTCATGCCCGCCACCCGGGCCTTCCTGCCGTACGTCGACCACTTCCTGCCGAACGAGGAGCAGGCGCTGATGATCAGCGGGGCGTCCGGCGTGGAGGAGGCCGCCCGGCGGCTGCTGGAGGAGGGGCCTTCGGCCGTGCTGATCACCCTCGGCGCCGAGGGCAGCCTGGTCGCCACCGCCGCGGGCACGGTCCGCGTCCCCGCGCTGGACGTGCCCGTCGTCGACACCACCGGCTGCGGCGACGCCTACTGCGCCGGGTTCATCGCCGGGCTGCTCGACGGACGGGACGTCGTCGCGGCGGCCCGTTTCGGTACGGCCGTCGCCGCCCGGGTTGCCGGAGGGCTCGGGTCCGACGCGGGGCTGGACGGCCTGACGATCAAGGACCTCGACGCCGCCGAGACCCCCACAAGAGGCCCCGCGGAGGGCCGCGCCCCCGAGTCCGCCCAGGCCGCCCACGGCATCGAAGGGATCTAGAGCACATGGCAGACACCACCCCCGGACGCGACGCGTCCCTGCGCGAGCGGGCCGCCAAGGTCGTCCCCGGCGGCATGTACGGCCACCTCAACGCCGCGATCTTCACCCCCGCGTATCCGCAGTTCTTCGTCCGGGGCGAGGGCTGCCGCCAGTGGGATGCCGACGGGCGCGAGTACGTCGACCTGATGTGCAGCTGGGGCCCGGTGATCCTCGGCCACCGCCACCAGGCGGTCGAGGCCGCCGCGGCGGCACAGCGGGCCTCGGGGGACTGCCTCAACGGGCCCGGCCCGATCATGGTGGAGCTCGCCGAGCTGATGGTGGACACCATCCCGTCGGCCGACTGGGTCATGTTCTCCAAGAACGGCACCGACGCCACCACCCAGGCGCTCATGGTCGTCCGCGCCGCCACCGGACGCGCCAAGGTGCTCGTCGCCCACGGCGCCTACCACGGGGCCGACCCCTGGTGCACCCCGAGCACGGCGGGCACCACCCCGAACGAGCGCGCCGACCTCGTCGAGTACCCCTACAACGACCTCGCGGGCGCGGAGGCCGCCGCCGCGTCGGCGGACGGCGACGTCGCCGCGATCATCGTGACCCCGTTCAAGCACGACTCCTTCGAGGACCAGGAGCCGGTGGACCCGGCGTTCGCCCGCGGCCTGCGCACGCTCGCCGACCGGATCGGCGCCGCGCTGGTGATCGACGACGTCCGCGCGGGGTTCCGGCTGGACCTGCGCGGCTCGTGGGAGCCGCTCGGCGTCCGCCCCGACCTGACGGCGTGGAGCAAGGCCATGGCCAACGGGTACGCCATCGCCGCCGTCACCGGGACCGACGCCCTCCGCGGTCCCGCCCAGACCCTGTACTCCACGGGCTCGTTCTGGTTCTCGGCCGTGGCGATGGCCGCAGCCAAGGCGACCATCGAGACCCTCCGCGACATCGACGGCGTCGCCCTGATGGAGCGCGCGGGCACCCGCCTGCGCGAGGGCCTCGCCGCGCAGGCCGCCGCGCACGGGTTCACCGTCCGCCAGACCGGCCCCGCGCAGATCCCGTGGCTGTCCTTCGAGGGCGACGCGACGCTGGAGAAGGGCATGTTCTGGGCGGACGCGTGCCTCGCCGAGGGCGTGTACCTGCACCCGTGGCACAACTGGTTCATGTCCGCGGCGCACACCGACGCCGACATCGACCGGGCGCTCGCGGGCACCGACGCCGCGTTCGCCAGGCTGCGCGCCAAGTTCGGCGCCGGCTGACGGCACTCCGAGAGGTCCGCGCCGCCCGGGAGGTCAGCCCCGCAGGCGGACCCACTGGATGTCGTCGTGGCGGGTGCCGTCGACGGCCGGCAGCAGCGCTCTGATCACGGCCTCCCGGGTGAACCCGGCGCGCTCCAGCACGCGCTGGGAGGCCGTGTTGACCGCCGCCGTGCCCGCCACCAGCCGGTACAGCGGCGTGGCCTCGTACGCCCACCCGGCCAGCAGGTTCACCGCCCGGGTCATGAACCCCCGGCCGCGGAACCGGCTGTGCAGGCTGTAGCCGATCATGGCCTGGCCGAGCGGCGGGACGATGTTCATGAGCTGGATGTGCCCGGCGAACGCGCCCGTCGCGGCGTCCCTGACGCTCATCTCGGCGCGTTCGCCCGACAGCCACCACGTGCCGGTGTACCGGCAGCGGCGGACCGTCTCCTCGCGGTCGGGGACCTGCGGGGGCACCATGTAGATGTAGGAGTCCGGCTCGCTCGCCATCTCCTGGTAGGAGTCCACGTCGTCCAGGGTCAGTGGCTCCAGCCGCACCATGCCGTCGCTCAGCGACCCGCCGGGCAGGCCGGGCAGGTAGGAGCGCTGCGGCTCGCCGGGGTCGCGGGCCAGGCGGGCGAAGGCCACCATGTCGGCATGGCCGCCCCCGCGCCGCGGGCCGGCGTCCCGCAGGACGCCCTCGCGCCGGTGGCCCGCCGCCATCGCCACGCGCTGGCTCGGCAGGTTCTCGACGTCGGCCAGGATCTCCACGCGGTGCGCACCCTGGGCGAACACCCACTCGGTCACCGCCCGGACCGCCGCCGAGGCCACGCCCCGGCCGCGCGCCCAGGGGGCGAGGTGGTACCCGACCTCGAACACACCCCGGGTGTCGGGCGGCTTCACCTCTATGTCGCCCAGCCATCCGCCCCCCGCGGCGTCGGCGATCGCGAAGGTGGCGCCGCCCGCGCTCCAGATGGCGGCCGCCCCCTCGGTGATGTACCGAAGCGCGTCGTCGAGGGTGTACGGAAAGGGAAGCGCGGGGAGCAACCGCGCGGTCTCGGGGTCGGCGCAGGCGCGGGCGATGGTTTCCGCATCGCCCTCAATGGGCGGGCGTAGTACGATCGGCCCTGCGTGGATGGTGTCGCGGGGGAGCATGTTCCAGTGCTACCAGCATCGGGACGCCGAGGGCGAACGCTTATCGCACCGGCCCCGGCCACCCCAGAAGGCTCGCCGTCCATCACCGGTGGGTCGCGCGCGAGTATAGCCTAGCGGGCATGGGTTTTCGCAGGCACGGGCCGTTCCGGCCCGGTGATCAGGTACAGCTCACCGATCCCAAGGACAAGCGCCACACGGTGACGCTCCGTGAGGGCGCGCAGTTCCATACGCACAAGGGATCGATCCCGCACGACGACCTGATCGGCCTGCCCGAGGGCTCGGTCGTCCGCTCCTCCGGGGGGACGTCCTACCTGGCCTTCCGCCACCTGCTGCAGGACTACACGGTGTCCATGCCGCGCGGCGCGGCCGTCGTCTACCCCAAGGACTGCGCGCAGATCGTCGCCATGGCCGACATCTTCCCCGGGGCGCGGGTCGTGGAGGCCGGGGTCGGGTCCGGCGCGCTCACGTGCTTCCTGCTGCGGGCGGTCGGCGAGTCGGGCACGGTCACCTCCTACGAACGGCGCCAGGATTTCGCGGACGTCGCGCGCAAGAACGTCGAGAAGTTCTACGGCGGCCCCATGCAGGGGTGGCGGCTGGTGGTGGGCGATCTGGTGGCGTCCCTGGACGAGACGGACGTCGACCGGGTGATCCTCGACATGCTGGCTCCGTGGGAGTGCGTGGACGCCGCGGCCAAGGCATTGACCCCAGGGGGTGTGATCTGCTGTTATGTCGCGACCACGACTCAGTTGTCGCGAACGGTGGAAAGCCTCCGTGATCACGGAAGTTTCACCGAGCCGCATTCGTGGGAAACCTTGGTCCGCGACTGGCATGTCGAAGGGCTCGCCGTGCGACCCGGTCACCGCATGGTCGGCCACACGGGGTTCCTCGTCATCGCCCGTCGCATGGCGGACGGCGTCACGCCCCCGCCGAGACGCCGGCGTCCTGCCAAGGGCGCTTATGGGGAGGATTCGGCCATATGACCTCTGGAATCCACGTGTGGCGTTTCGGTAAACAATCATGCTCAGTGGCATGGGCGGGGAACAGATCCGCCTCCGTAGCTGCTTACTAGCAATGAGCCGCTAATAGGGCCCTAAACGCTGAACACTGGATGTAATGACACGAACACTCCCCGGCCAGGTTACGGATGCCCCCGAGATAGGTAGGGTCTTGAGTAGTCGCCCTCGACTGGGAAGGAGGTGACTGTGGCAGCTCGCGAGGACGCTGAGGCTCGAGCCGCCCAGCGCGAACGGGAGGTCGCTGACCTCACAACTCAGGTCTCCTTCCTCCAGGAGGAGATCACCGCGTTGCGCCGGAAGCTGGCCGAGTCCCCCCGGCAAGCCAGGGTCCTGGAGGAACGGCTTCATGAGGTGCAGGCCAATCTGGCCGCCGTCACCGGTCAGAACGAGAGGCTGGTGGCCACCCTCAAGGAGGCCAGAGACCAGATCGTCGCCCTGAAGGAAGAGGTCGACCGGCTGGCGCAGCCGCCGTCCGGTTTCGGCGTGTTCCTGGAAGCCCGCGACGACGGCACCGTGGAGGTGTTCACCGGCGGCCGCAAGCTCCGCGTGAACGTCAGCCCCGCGGTCGACGCCGAGTCGCTCAGGCGCGGTCAGGAGGTCATGCTCAACGAGGCGCTCAACGTGGTCGAGGCGCTCGGCTACGAGACCGTCGGCGAGATCGTGATGCTCAAGGAGCTCCTGGAGGACGGCCAGCGCGCGCTGGTCATCTCGCACGCCGACGAGGAGCGCGTGGTCCGCCTCGCCGAGTCCCTGCTCGACCAGCCGATCCGGGCGGGCGACTCGTTGCTGCTCGAACCGCGCTCCGGCTACGTCTACGAGCGCATCCCCAAGTCCGAGGTCGAGGAACTGGTGCTGGAGGAGGTCCCCGACATCTCCTACAAGGAGATCGGCGGCCTCTCACGGCAGATCGAGCAGATCAGGGACGCCATCGAGCTGCCCTACCTGCACGCCGACCTGTTCCGCGAGCACCACCTGCGCCCGCCGAAGGGCGTGCTGCTGTACGGCCCCCCCGGCTGCGGCAAGACCCTCATCGCCAAGGCGGTCGCCAACTCCCTGGCCAAGCAGGTCGCCGAGAAGACCGGGCAGTCCGGCAAGAGCTTCTTCCTCAACATCAAGGGCCCCGAGCTTCTCAACAAGTACGTCGGCGAGACCGAGCGGCACATCCGCCTGGTCTTCCAGCGGGCGCGCGAGAAGGCCTCCGAGGGCACGCCGGTGATCGTGTTCTTCGACGAGATGGACTCGATCTTCCGCACCCGGGGCTCGGGCGTCTCCTCCGACGTCGAGAACACCATCGTCCCCCAGCTGCTGTCGGAGATCGACGGCGTCGAGGGCCTGGAGAACGTCATCGTCATCGGCGCCTCCAACCGCGAGGACATGATCGACCCGGCGATCCTGCGGCCCGGCCGCCTGGACGTCAAGATCAAGATCGAGCGGCCGGACGCCGAGGCGGCCAAGGACATCTTCTCGAAGTACATCACCGCCGGGCTGCCCCTCCACGGCGATGACGTGACCGAGCACGGCGGCTCCCGTGAGGCCACCGTCGCGGGCATGATCCAGCGGGTCGTCGAGCGCATGTACACCGAGAGCGAGGAGAACCGCTTCCTCGAGGTGACGTACGCCAACGGCGACAAGGAGGTCCTGTACTTCAAGGACTTCAACTCCGGCGCGATGATCCAGAACATCGTCGACCGGGGCAAGAAGATGGCCATCAAGGCGTTCCTGGAGACCGGGCAGAAGGGCCTTCGCATCGCGCACCTGCTCGCCGCGTGCGTGGACGAGTTCAGCGAGAACGAGGACCTTCCCAACACGACCAACCCCGACGACTGGGCCCGCATCTCCGGGAAGAAGGGCGAGCGGATCGTCTACATCCGCACCCTCGTCTCCGGCAAGCAGGGCACGGAGGCCGGGCGGTCCATCGACACGGTCGCCAACACCGGCCAGTACCTCTGATCTGGTTGACAACCGGCATGCGACGGCGTGGTTCCTCAAGGGGCCGCGCCGTCGCCGTTTCCCCGAGGGGCGCGCGGGCGGCGGACCGGAGGGTCCCGCCGGCCGCGCGACGGTCTAGGCTCGTGATTACGGGCCACGCGACGGCGGTGGTCCGGGTGCGAGAGAGCACAGATGAAGGGCTGGGAGCGTGACGGTACGGCGGGTGATGGGCATCGAGACCGAGTACGGAATCTCCGTACCCGGGCAGCCGGGCGCGAACGCGATGGTGACCTCCTCACAGGTGGTCAACGCCTACCTGGCGGCCTCGGCCGCGCGGGCGCGCCGCGCCAGATGGGACTTCGAGGAGGAGAATCCACTTCGTGACGCCCGAGGCTTCGATCTGGCCCGAGAGATCGCCGACCCAACGCAGCTCACCGACGAGGATCTCGGGCTGGCCAACGTCATCCTGACCAACGGGGCGCGGCTGTACGTCGACCACGCCCACCCCGAGTACTCCACGCCCGAGTGCACCAACCCGCGCGCCGCGGTCATCTGGGACAAGGCGGGCGAGCGGGTCATGCACGACGCCGCGGTCCGCGCCTCGGCCATGCCGGGGAACGCTCCCATCCAGTTGTACAAGAACAACACCGACAACAAGGGCGCGTCCTACGGCTGCCACGAGAACTACCTCATGCGCCGGGCCACTCCCTTCGCGGACATCGTCCGCCACCTGACGCCGTTCTTCGTGTCGCGCCAGGTCGTCTGCGGCGCCGGCCGGGTCGGCATCGGGCAGGACTCCCGGGGCGAGGGCTTCCAGATCAGCCAGCGGGCCGACTTCTTCGAGGTCGAGGTAGGCCTGGAGACGACGCTCAAGCGGCCGATCATCAACACGCGGGACGAGCCGCACGCCGACCCCGAGAAGTACCGCCGCCTGCATGTCATCATCGGCGACGCCAACATGTCGGAGATCTCCACTTACCTCAAGCTGGGGTCCACCGCGCTGGTGCTCGCCATGATCGAGGACGGCTTCCTCACCGGCGACCTGTCGGTCGAGAGCCCCGTGGCGGCGCTGCGGGCGGTGTCCCACGATCCGACGTGCAAGTACGAGATCGCGCTGCGCGACGGCCGCAAGATGACCGCCGTGCAGCTCCAGATGGAGTACCTCGAGCAGGCCCGCAAGTACGTCGAGGACCGCTTCGGCTCCGCCGTGGACGACATGACCAAGGACGTCCTCAACCGGTGGGAGTCGGTGCTCACCCGCCTCGCCGAGGATCCGATGCAGCTCTCCCGGGAGCTCGACTGGGTGGCCAAGCTGGAGCTGCTGGAGGGCTACCGCACCCGCGACGGGCTGGCCTGGGCCCACCCGCGCCTCCAGCTCGTCGACCTGCAGTACTCCGACATCCGTCCCGACCGCGGCCTGTACAACCGGCTGGTGGCCCGCGACCGCATGCAGCGCCTGGTGACCGAGGAGGACGTCCAGCGGGCGATCGAGCTGCCGCCGAACGACACCCGCGCCTACTTCCGCGGCCGGTGCCTGCGGCAGTACAGCGAGTCGGTGGCCGCCGCGTCCTGGGACTCGGTGATCTTCGACATCCCCGGGCGCGAGTCGCTCCAGCGCGTGCCGACCTTGGAGCCGCTGCGCGGCACCAAGGCGCACGTCGGCGAGCTGCTCGACCGCTGCCGCACCGCCGCCGAGCTGGTGAGCGCCCTCACGGGCGAGAAGTAGGGTCCGGGGGCCCGCTCAGGGCCCCCGCGATCGTTTCCGTCCCGGCGCGTGTGATCTACATCGTAAAGGCACCGGGCGGGAACAGGCCGCTGCCGGTCAGGCGCATCGGCGGGACGGCGATGCCCTCCTTGCGCAGGATCTCCGAGAGCAGCAGGGCGGCCTGGTCGCTGGTGAGCCGCTCCACGGGGTCGGCGTGCAGCAGCCCTTCCAGCAGCCCGCGGAGCGCTCCGGCGCGCCGCGAGGGCCGTGCCTCCTCGGGGGAGCGGTCGGCCAGGATGTCCCCGCCCGTGGCCGGTGGGTGGCCCTCCACCGAGAAGTACAGCGTCGCCCCGAACGACCACAGGTCGGCCGCCTGGGTCGCCGGATGCCCGAGCAGCCGCTCGGGGGCGATGTAGCCGGGCGAGCCGACGATCGGCATGGGGTTGGTGTGGGTCGACGGCTCTCCCTGGAGCACGGCGATTCCGAAGTCGCTGAGCACCACGCGCTCGCCGGTGAGCAGGACGTTGCCGGGCTTGATGTCCCGGTGGAGCACGCCGGCGGCGTGGGCGTGCCGCAGGCCGCTCAGCAGGTGGAAGCCGATCCACGCCGTCCAGTGCACGGGCAGCCGGCCGAGGTGCCACGCGGTGGCCTGCAGGGTCAGCGCCTCGACCAGCTCCATGACGATCCAGAGCCGGCCGTCCTCCTCCAGCAGGTCGTGGACGGTGACGATCGCGGGGTGGCTGAGCCGCGCCGCCGACCGCGCCTCGCGCAGCGCGTGGCGGCGGGCCGTCCGGACGTCGAACTCCTCGTCGTGTCGGCCGGGCCGCAACTCCTTGATCGCGACGTCGCGCGCGAGCCGGCGGTCGTGCGCCCGCCAGACGATCCCCATTCCCCCTTGGCCCAGCGGCGAGATCAGCCGGTATCGATCTCCGAGCAGCTGCGCGTGGTCCGCTCTCATGTCACCCGTTCACAGTCCGCTTCCTGCCCTGCCCCCACAGCCGCTCTATTTTTCCGTCTCTAACGGCATATCTATGGGCGGATCACCGGAGAATGCCCAAAGGGTCAGGTAACGATCTGGTCTACACGAGCCCGACGCCCAAGGTGAGCGCGGCCGCCGCCAGGGAGACGCCGCCGAGGCCGGTGAGCCAGATCAGCTTGTTCGGCCGCGTGTCTGCCGGCCTGACCACCGACAGGAAGAACCCGAGGGGCATGAGGATCGGCGCGGCGACGAACAGCACGCGCACGAGCGTCCTGAGCCCGTCGCTCAGGTCGGCCTGGTCGACGTAGAGCATCGCCAGGAGCGCGAACATCACCAGGACGCCCGCGTGGGCGTGCCCCGCCCGCCACAGGCCCCGGCGCACCGGGTTGTCCAGGTAGCCGGGCGTGCGCCGCCCGATGAAGGAGAGCAGGCTCGCGCCGCCGATCGTCACGGTGGGGACGGTGATCAGCAGGATGCCCGCGGTCCTCATGGAGGCGGGGGACATGGTGGGCGGGGCGGGCAGGGCGGACGACAACTGGACGGCCTCGGCTATTACGGACGCCGCGAAAGCTGCGGGCATGACTTCCTCCTCATTGGACAGCGACCCTATCTAATCATTGGATAGGGCTACTGTCCAGTGAGGGCGAAATCAGTCCATTTCAGTTGATTTGCCATGGCCCGTACCGGGGAGGTTGTCTGTCAGAACGGCCTCCTCCAGCCGGTCTCGCGTAGATCGCAGGATGATCCGCGCGAATTGTCGTCCGGTTCGGGGAAGATATGAGTCAGATGCGTCCCCCAAGCGGAGGTACCACATGGCGACGAAGGACACCGGCGGTCAGAAGCACACCAGTCGGCAGGAGTCCGAGGTCGAGGAGACCGAGGCACAGGCGTCTTCGGACGTCCAGGAGCGTCAGGAGAAGCTCACCGACGACGTCGACGCGATCCTCGACGAGATCGACGAGGTCCTCGAGGAGAACGCCGAAGAGTTCGTCCGCAGCTACGTGCAGAAGGGCGGCCAGTAGGCGGCCGGTCCACGTCGGGTACGCGGTCGGCACATGGCGAGCGGCCGGCACCGCACTCGGCGAACCGCTCCGCCCCGATGACGCGCGCGGGTCGGCGTACCCGGCCGGCGCGACCCAGGGGCGGAGCGGCAGGTGCCCGCGCCCGGCGGCGAGCCGTGGCGGGGCCTTGACGCATGAGCGGTGAATCGTGACCCACTGAAGTGACCCACTGAGGTACTGACAGAACCGGCGGCCGAACATGTCCGGCCGGACCCGGGTGGCTTGGAGCGCCCGCTCCGCACCGAGCCCGGAGCCTGGCGGACATGCCCCTATGTACCCCTGAATTCAGGGCCGCCACGACCCCGCCTGCGCGCGCCCGTCACCACAGGCGGCGCCCCGCGGCCACCCCCCACGGCCGCCCCCTGCGGCCCTCGCGGCGACCGCCTCCCGTCCGGAAGGACGGTCCTCCGCGGGCGCGCGCCCGGGGCCGGTCCTCCGCGCTGCGGATCGCCGGCGGACGTGGACCGTCTTCGTCCAGGACGGGTGTTCACGCCCGGTTCACGAGGGGCCTCCCCGATACTGGAGGCGTGGGTGTCGGCATGTCACGACAACCCGACAATCACACGCCCTGCCTGCGGGGTAAAGATTATTTTTGTGGAAGATGAGGCTTGATGGGCGAAAGCGGTTCGCGCTGAGCTGATCGTGGGAAGTGCAACCACCACAGCACCACGAGTAGGGTCGGCGTAGAAGCCTGAAGGTCCTTTGGAGGGAGTCGCGTGGCAGCACAGCCGGGCTGGATGAGCAACCTGTTCCTGGACACTGGGTCGACATCGTTCACCGAGTTCGTCGGGTCGTACGCTCCAGGGCTGCTCCCGGGGCGGCTTGAGGCGGCGGCCGGTGGTGGCGGTGGCGGCGTGGGCGATCGCATCCCGCACGCGACCACCATCGTGGCGGCCACGTTCGCGGGCGGCGTGGTGGTGGCCGGCGACCGGCGGGCCACCGCGGGCAACTACATCTCCCAGAAGGACATCGAGAAGGTCTTCCGCACCGACGACCACTCGTGCATGGGCATCGCGGGCACGGCGAGCATGGGCATCGAGCTGGCCCGGCTCTACTGCGTCGAGCTGGAGCACTACGAGAAGCGCGAGAGTCGCACGCTGTCGGTCGAGGGCAAGGCGAACCGGCTCGCCACCATGATCCGCGGCAACCTGCCGATGGCGATGCAGGGCATGGCGGTGGTGCCGCTGTTCGCCGCCTACGACGAAGACCGCGACGGCGGCCGCATCTTCAGCTACGACGTCGGCGGCGGCCCGTACGAGCAGCAGAGGTACGCCTCCATCGGCTCGGGCTCGCTGTTCGCGCGCGGCGCGCTGAAGAAGCTGTACCGCGAGGGCGGCACGGCCGACGAGACCATCCTCGCGTGCGTCCACGCCCTGTACGACGCCGCCGACGACGACTCGGCGACCGGCGGCCCCGACGTCACCCGCAAGATCTGGCCGCTGGTGGCCGTGATCGACGCCGACGGCTTCCGGCGCCTGCCGGACGAGGAGGTCGAGGGGTACGTCCGTCAGGTCCTCGACGCCCGCTTGGCCGACCCCGACGGTCCCACCGCCCCGCTGCGCTAGTCACAACCCACGGCCACGAGAGGATCACCACCGGTGTCCATGCCCTTTGGATATGTGTCCCCAGAACAGGAGATGCGGGACAAGGCCGATTTCGCGCGGAAGGGCATCGCGCGCGGCCGCAGCGTCGTGGTGCTGCAGTACGAGAACGGCATTCTGTTCGTCGCCCCCAACGCGTCCCGGGCGCTGCACAAGATCAGCGAGATCTACGACCGCATCGGCTTCGCCGCGGTCGGCAAGTACAACGAGTTCGAGGCGCTGCGCCTCGGCGGCATCCGCTACGCCGACATCAACGGCTACACCTACGACCGCGGCGACGTCACCGCCCGGGGGCTGGCGAACCTGTACGCCCAGTCGCTCGGCATGGTGTTCACCGAGTCGCGCAAGCCGTACGAGGTCGAGCTCGTCGTGGCGGAGGTCGGCGAAACCCCGGATGGCGACCAGATCTACCGCCTGACGTTCGACGGCTCGGTCACCGACGAGCACGGCTTCGTGGTCATGGGCGGCGTCGCCGACGCCGTGGCGGCCCGCCTGAAGGACCGCTTCCGCGAGGGCCTGCCGCTGACCGAGGCGCTGGACGCCGCCCTGTCGGCGCTGACCGAGCCGGGCGGCGAGCGCCCGCCGGTCTCCCAGCTCGAGGTCGCCGTGCTCGACCGCTCGCGCGACCACCGCAAGTTCCAGCGGCTGACGGGCCCGCGCCTGGAGCGGCTCCTCGGCGGCGCGCCCGCCGACGGCACCCCGCCGGCCGAGACGCCGAAGGCGGAGGGGGCCGACGACGGTCCCGCGACCGCCCCGGAGGGGGACATCGACACCGGGTCCGGTGGGTGACGCCGCCCTGACGGCCCACCCGTCCGGATTCGGCCGGCGCCGATCCTGACCGAAATTCGTCCCGGTCCCCGCCGCGAGAGGGGGTCGGGACGCGGTGTTTCCGGGGCGACGTTTCGGGAAGCGCGCGTTCTCGGTCGTCGATGCCCAGACCGCGACGGCCGCGCGGACCGAGGCCCTGCGTCACCGTCGAGTACCCGGACGGCACCACCGAGGAGCACGCCCGCAGGCGCCACCCGCACGCGCTCCGGGGCGGGGCCCTCGGTCAACGGGACGGAGATCTATGCGCCCGAGGGGAGATCCAGTGCAGCCCGGTGGTGCTGGCACGGGGTCCTCACCCCGAAACCCCGGAAAGATCCCTCCCTTCCCGGGCTCGGAGAACATAGTGTGATGTGATGGATCGTCGCATCTTCGGCTTGGAGAACGAGTACGGCGTCACCTGCACGTTCAGGGGCCAGCGCAGGCTGTCCCCGGACGAGGTGGCGCGGTATCTCTTCCGCAGAGTCGTGTCCTGGGGCCGATCGAGCAACGTGTTCCTCCGAAACGGCGCCCGCCTCTACCTCGACGTCGGCAGCCATCCCGAGTACGCCACCCCCGAATGTGACAACGTCGTCGAACTCGTCACCCACGACAAGGCCGGCGAGCGCATCCTCGAGGGCCTGCTCGTGGACGCCGAGAAGCGGCTTCGCGAGGAGGGCATCGCGGGGGACATCTACCTCTTCAAGAACAACACCGACTCGGCCGGCAACTCCTACGGTTGCCACGAGAACTATTTGGTGGGCCGGCACGGCGAGTTCGGCCGCCTTGCCGACGTCCTGATCCCCTTCCTGGTGACCCGGCAGATCATCTGCGGCGCGGGCAAGGTGCTCCAGACGCCGCGCGGCGCGGTGTACTGCGTCTCGCAGCGCGCCGAGCACATCTGGGAGGGGGTGTCGAGCGCGACCACCCGGTCCCGCCCGATCATCAACACCCGGGACGAGCCCCACGCCGACGCCGAGCGCTTCCGCCGGCTGCACGTCATCGTCGGCGACTCCAACATGAGCGAGACCACCATGCTGCTCAAGGTCGGCGCCACCGACCTGGTGCTGCGCATGGTCGAGGCCGGCACGGTCATGCGCGACCTCAGCCTGGAGAACCCCATCCGGGCGATCCGCGAGGTCTCCCACGACATGACCGGCCGCAGGCGCGTGCGCCTGGCCAACGGCCGCGAGGCGTCCTCGCTGGAGATCCAGCAGGAGTACCTGTCCAAGGCCCGCGACTTCGTCGAGCGGCGGGGCGGCGACGCGACCACGCGCAGGGTGCTGGAGCTGTGGGAGCGCACGCTGCGCGCCGTCGAGACCGGCGACCTGGACCTGGTGTCGCGCGAGATCGACTGGGTCACCAAGTACCAGCTCATCGAGCGCTACCGCAACAAGTACGACCTGCCGCTGTCCTCGCCCAGGGTGGCCCAGCTCGACCTCGCCTACCACGACGTGCACCGCAAGCGGGGGCTGTTCTACCTGCTGCAGCGGCGCGGAGCCGTGGAGCGGGTGGCCTCGGACCTGAAGATCTTCGAGGCCAAGTCGGTGCCGCCGCAGACCACGCGGGCGCGGCTGCGCGGCGAGTTCATCCGCAAGGCGCAGGAGAAGCGCCGCGACTTCACCGTCGACTGGGTGCACCTCAAGCTGAACGACCAGGCCCAGCGCACGGTCCTGTGCAAGGACCCGTTCCGCAGCGTGGACGAGAGGGTCGACAAGCTGATCGCCGGCATGTGAGCCGCACTGCGCCTCTCCCGCTCCGGCCCGCCCTCGCCCCGGCGTCGGCGGGCCGGCGGGGCCGGACGTGAAACTTTCACCCGGACGAAGGCTCGCGGGGCCTGTGCGCGTCCGCCGTTCCCGGCTTTACCCGGGCGTTCCCTGTGGCTGCCTCGCGTATGTCCTGCGTGTGTCCCGAGCGGCCGATGTGTCTCCGCGAGAAGGGTTTACGAAGGTAAGGTCACGCTTCGGCAAGATCGGGCCGTGTGATCCTCATGGTCGTGGCCGTCGGGTAGTGTTACGCGAACGTGACGCCTCTCCGAGGGATACCCATGCGCCGACTGGCCCTTCTCGCCGCCCTTCCGCTGCTGTTCGCCGCCGCCTGCGGCAACGGCGGCGACGTCACCGCCAAGACAGGGGGCTCGTCCGGCGCGTCCTCGGGCGTCAAGGTCGCCGGTGAGTTCGGGAAGAAACCGCAGGTCACCTTCCCCTCGGGCAAGCCGCCCGCGACGTCCTCGTCCCAGACGATCACCGCCGGCCAGGGCGCGCAGCTCAAGGACGGTGACGCGGTCGTCGCCAACCTCACCGCCTACAGCTGGGACGGCAAGACCAACGCCCAGTCCGGCTCCACCTACGACGAGGGCGCGCCGCAGCTCATCACCGTCGACAGCAAGCTGCCCTCGGTGGTGCACAAGGCGTTCCAGGACAGCAAGCCCGGCGGCCGCTTCCTCGCCGTCGTCGCCAAGGACAGCCTGACCGCCGAGCAGATGGAGCAGGCCAAGTCGCAGGGCGCCGACACCTCGATCGCCAGCGTCTACATCGTGGACGTGATGGGCGTCCCCACCGCCAAGGCCGCCCAGGGCACCGCCACCGACCCGGGGGTCAAGGGCGTCACCCTTCAGAACCCCGGCGGCGACCAGGCTCCCAAGCTGACCACCAAGACCGACGCCGCCGCGCCCAAGGAACTCGTCAGCAAGACGGTGATCAAGGGCACCGGGCCGGTGGTCAAGTCGGGGCAGACGATCCTCGTCCACTACACCGGCAAGATCTGGGGCACCGACACCGAGTTCGACAGCAGCTGGGGCCGCGGTCAGCCGATCATGTTCCCGATCGGCGTCGGCAAGGTCATCAAGGGCTGGGACCAGAGCCTGGTCGGCGTCCCGGTGGGCAGCCGCATGCTCGTCACCATCCCGCCGGACCTCGGCTACGGCAAGGCCGGCCAGGGCGACAAGATCAAGGGCACCGACACCCTGGTCTTCGTCGTGGACGTGCTGGGAGCTTACTGACCCCCAGGGGCGCCCGCGCCCGTCCAGCGCGGGGGCGCATCCCCTTCAGTTCGATCAGGCGAGCAGGGAGGCGGTGTGGCGGCCGGCGGCGGCCGAGGCCAGGAAGCCCGCGAGGTCCTCGTCCAGGCCGCGGCCCATCGTGGACAGCTTCACCGGGCTTCGCCGGAGCGCCTCCTCCAGGCCGTCGACCGGCACGCGGACCAGCTCGTGGCGGCCGGCCAGCACGGCGGCCTGCTCGCTCACCCGGTCGCCGAACACGCCCGGAAGCTCCGGCACCACCACCTGCGCGGGCGCCAGCGCCACCCGGCCGTAGGCGGTCAGGGAGTGGTGGGAGACGCCGATGTGGCGTTCGCGCAGGTCGCCCTCGCTCACCCGCAGCGCCGCCACCGGGCGCCCGCCGAGGACGGCCGCCGCGTTGACGGCCTCGCCCGCCGAGACGCCCGAGAAGCCCCAGCGTGTGCCGGTGCCGAGGTTGCCCGGCCCCTGGGTGACGACGGCCACGTCGGCGCCGAGGACGTGCCGGGCCGCGAGCAGGCCGGTGTGGACGGTCACCGTCTCGACGTCCCCGCCGAAGGACTGGCCGGTCGTGACCACGCCGCACAGCCACCCGGCCTCGCGCAGTCGCGCGGCGGACATGGAGAACCAGCCCGGCAGCGCGCCGCCGTCCAGCATCACGTAGGCCACCTTCGGCGCCCCCGCCGGCGGAGAGGCGCCCTCGCCCCCCGGGGGCCGCGAACCGTACAGCCCGCACAGGACGGCGGGCAGGGCCGAGTGCAGGTCGGCCACGACCACCGGCATGCCGTCCACGGAGTCCGCGTCGCGCAGAACGTCGTGGAACGGGGAGTCCTGTTCGTCGGCGCCGAGCACCGTCGCCTGCAGCGGGGTGTACCGTGCCTTGACCAGGTGGCCCGGTCCTTGCGGATCTTCGGGCAAACGATCCGGTACGGCCACTACCATGGCATAGCCTCCAGTACCGAGGCCCATGGCGAGCGCGGTCGTGTTGAGCACCACCGTGTCGCCCGGCTCCGGGCGGCCCACCAGCCGCGGGTAGGCCAGCGCCCGGCATTCCCCCTCGGGAAGGCTCACCTGAAGTTCGATCGCCCCCGGCCACTCGCGCCGGACCGACAGTACCTCGCCCTTGCGCCACCTGATCACCCGGCAAGGGTAGCGTCACCATGAGAAGGGAGGCCCGATGTCCCGGCGGAAGACCGAGCGGCTGCTGAACCTCGTCATCTGCCTGCTCGCCACCCGGCGCCCGCTCAGCGCGGAGCAGATCCGCCATGCCGTGCCCGGTTACGACGCCGGCAACGACGAGGCCTTCCAGCGCATGTTCGAACGCGACAAGACCGAGTTGCGCGAGATCGGCATCCCCGTCCAGGTGCACAAGGACCCCTGGGAGGACGAGCCCGGGTACCGCATCGAGCGCGAGGCGTACGAGCTGCCCGAGATCACGCTGGAGGCCGACGAGGCCGCCGTGCTCGGCCTGGCCGCCCAGGTCTGGCAGCGGGCGACCCTCGCCGGGGCCGCGAGCGGCGCGCTGCTCAAGCTCAGGGCCGGGGGAGTGCAGACCGACGAGTCCGCGGCCGGGCCGCTGGAGCTGCGCGTGGACACGCGCGACCCCGCCTTCCCGGGCCTGTGGGAGGCCGTGCGCGACCGTCGGGTCGTCCGGTTCGACTACCGCGCCGCCGGCAGCGAGGTCCTGCTCACCCGTACCGTCGAGCCCTGGGGTGTGGTCAGCCGCCGCGGCCGCTGGTACCTCGTCGGCCACGACCGCGAGCGCCGCGCTCCGCGCGTGTTCCGGCTCAGCAGGATCAGCGGCCCGGTCACGCCGGTCGGGCGCCCGGGCGCGGTCACGGTGCCGGACGACGTGGACATCCGCTCCATGGTCGGCCACCGCGACAGCCTGGTTCCCGAACGGGAGGCCACCGTCCGCGTCCGCGCGGGCACCTGCCAGTGGCTGCGGCAGACGGGCACCGTGCGGCCCGGCGACGACGGCTGGGACGTCGTGACGCTCGACTTCGCCGACCCCGAGTGGATCGCCGGGTCGATCGTCGGCTTCGCGTCCGACGTCGAGGTCCTCGACCCCCCGGACCTCCGGGAGGCGGTCATCCGCAGGCTGAAGGGAGCGCTGGCGTGAGCAGCGCCGACCGGCTGCCGAGGCTCCTGGCCCTGGTGCCCTACCTCATGTCCCACCCGGGCGCGCAGGTCCCGGAGGTCGCCAAGCTGTTCGGCCTGACCGAGAAGCAGCTCATCGACGACCTGCAGCTCGTCTGGATGTGCGGGCTGCCCGGACACACCCCCGGCGACCTCATCGACGTCTCCTGGGACGGCGGCGAGATCCTCATCGACAACGCCGAGACCATCGCCCGTCCGCTGCGCCTCGGCGTCGACGAGGCCAGCGCGCTGCTGGTCGCGCTGCGCATGCTCGCCGAGCTGCCCGAGTTCGAGGACAGCGAGGCGCTGGCCCGCGTGGTCGCCAAGCTGGAGGGCGCGGCGGGGGAGGGCGCGGCGGCGGTCAGCAGCCAGGTCGCCTTCGAGCTGGACGCCGCCCCCGACGCCATGACCACGGCCACCGACGCCCTGCGCCGGCGGCGCCGGCTGTCCCTGCGCTACTACGTGCCGGGACGCGACGAGATCACGCCCCGTGAGGTCGACCCGACCCGGCTGGTGGTGGTCGACGGGCGCTCCTACCTGGAGGGCTGGTGCTACCGCGCCGACGGCATGCGGCTGTTCCGGCTCGACCGCATGATCGGCGTCGAGGTGCTGGACGTCCCCGCCGAGCCGCCCGCCGAGGCCGAGCCGATCGACGTCACCGACGGGGTGTTCCGGCCCTCGCCGACCGACGAGCTGGTGGAGCTTGAACTGACCCCGGCCGGGCGCTGGGTCGCCGAGTACTACCCGTGCGAGGAGGTCACCGAGCTGGGGGAGGGACGGCTGCGGGTGACGCTGCGCGCCCGAGACCAGGGGCTGGTCGTGCGGCTGGCGCTGCGCCTCGGCGACGGCGGCCGGGTGATCGCGCCGGAGCCGCTGGCGCGGCGGGTGCGTGAGGAGGCGTCGGCGGCGCTGAAGCTGTACGAGTCGGCCCGCTGACGACCGTCCCGGTCCCGCGATGTGATCGAACCCCGATATTTCACCCCGGCCTTGGGTATAAAGTGCGACCTCATGATGTGGATCTACGTCACGGTCGGCCTGGCCGTCGCCGGACTGGTCCCGCTCGGGGTCCTGACGGCCCGCGTGCTGGTGGCCGTACGGGGTCTGACACGTGAAATCGAGCGGACGGCCGGCCGTCTTGAGACCGTCCGGGCCGCCTCCGGGGCCTCCGCGGGCGCATTGAAAAGCCAGGAGGGGTGAAGTAACCATCCCGCAGAGCGTACGATCGACCTGAGATTGCACGTCGCTCTGCTGTAAGGATGTGACATGGGTGGATTGGGTGCGCCCGAGCTGATCATCATCGGGCTGGTCCTGGTGCTGCTCTTCGGCGCCAAGAAGCTTCCCGACACCGCGCGCGCGCTGGGCCAGTCGCTGCGGTTGTTCAAGAAGGAGACCACCAAGCTCCACGAGGAGGACGACGCCAGGGCGGCCACCGCGCAGGCCTCGGCGCAGCCCATCGTGGTCCAGCCGCAGCCCCTCCAGCCCCCGGCGCCGTCCGTCGAGGAGCGGCTGCGCCTGCTGGAGGAGGAGAACGCCAAGCTGCGCACCGTCTCCGGGGCGCGCGCCGGCGAGGCGACCGTCAGCGGCACCTCCGCCGCCCAGGGCCCCAAGGACCAGGGCTCCGTCTGAGCGCGGGCCCCGCACGACCCGCATGACCTGACCGCCCGCGAAGACAGGGACGCCGGATGGCACTGCTGAAACGGTCGAGCCCGGCCGACAACGGCCAGGCTGCCGCCCCCGAATCCGAGGGGCGCATGTCGCTCATGGATCACCTCCGTGAGCTGCGCAACCGTCTGGTCAAGGCCATGCTCGGCCTGATCGTCGGCACCGTGATCGGCTTCGTCTTCTTCGACCGGTTGTGGACGTTCATGACCGGTCCGTACTGCCGCCTGCCCGCCGCGCACAAGCTCAACAACGAGTGCACGCTGGTGATCCAGGGCGTCTTCGAAGGCTTCATGGTGAACCTTCAGGTCGCCCTGATGTTCGGCGCCGTGGTGGCCGCGCCGATCTGGCTGTACCAGGTCTGGGCCTTCGTCACCCCGGGGCTCTACCGCAACGAGCGCCGGTACTCGATCACGTTCCTGGCGCTGGCGGTCCCGCTGTTCGTGGCTGGCGCGGCGCTGGCGTACTTCACGATGGACAAGGGCCTGGCCCTGCTGCTGGGCTTCGCCCCCGGCAACGTGATCCCGCTCATCAGCATGGACCAGTACGTCGGGTTCATGATGGCGATGCTGGTCATCTTCGGGCTCTCGTTCGAGCTGCCATTGCTGATGGTGTTCCTCAACCTCATCGGCGTGCTGCCGTTCAAGGTGGTCAGCAAGCACCAGCGCATGGTGATCTTCCTGATGTTCGTGTTCGCCGCCGTGGCGACGCCCAGTCAGGACCCGATCACCATGCTGGCGCTGGCCGTGCCGATGGTCGGCATGTTCCTGATCGCGGAGATCTTCATGTACTTCCACGATCGCAAGAAGGAACAGCTCGAAGCCCAGCGCCAGCGCGAGCTGGCCGAGGAACTGGACGGCCCCGTCGCCGGCCCGCCCCTGGACTAGCTGAACCGACCACGCCGCCGCACGCCTCGCCGTGCGGCGGCTTCGCCATGCCCAGGCGGGGTCTGCGCGCCGCGCCGCCACGGCGCGGCCATGGGCCGAGGGGCGCTCACCCTTCGGCGATCAACTTGCGGTAGACGTCGTAGGCGGGCTTGGGCTGGTAGCCGCTGGTGGTCAGCCCGAGTTGGGCGGTCGGTTCGGCACGGGCGGAGTCGGCGTCACGCAGACCGAACAGCTCGTAGTGAGTGACGTTGTAGCGTGTGGCGGCGGCGGCCACCGTACGGATCATGATGTCGAGCCGGGCGGCCTGGTCTTCGGGCGTGCGGTCGGGCCCGGTGGGGGTGCCGTTCTCGGCGACGTGAATGGGCACGTCCGGGCCGAGGTGGGCGCGGGGCATGCTGTGCTCGCGCAGGTGGCGCAGTGCGTGCTCGGTGAGCCCGGCCAGGGCGGGTTCGGGTACGGGAGAGAAGGCGTCCGGATAGAGCCCCAGGCCCATGTAGTCGACGTGGGCCGCGAAGTCCGCAGGAGTGAGCGCCTCCAGGTGCGCCCAGAATTCCTCGTCGCCGCCGAGGAATTCGGGCGGTTCGGCGACGGAGAAGCCGAGGCGGACGTCACGGTGGCCCGCTGCGTCGAGCAGGCGCCGGGCGTGGCACGTCCCGGAGGTGAGGGCGTCGAGGACTCCGGGGGAACTGCCGTCGATCCAGGGCAGCTTGAAGTTGGGCTCCAGGGTGATCTGCAGGAAGCGCGCGATAGCCCCGTATCGGCGAATGGCCTGCTCGATGAAGGCCAGCCACCCGTCGAGGTCGCACTCGGCGGGCAGATAGCACAGGACCAAGTCGAGCCTGCGGTTCCCTGTGCTGTACCACTGGTCGGGCATGGTCAGCGCGCGCATCCGCCGCATGGGCGCCAGGACCTGCGCCTTTTCGGGGTCTGCGGGCGTTCCCAGGAAGTGCATGTATTCGCGGACGACGAAGGGCCGTCCGCCGCTCAGCCCGCCGACCAGGTCGTCGATGGCCGCGGGGTCGTCCGGCGGGCCCGCCGTGGCGGCGACCTGGTTGGCCGCGTAGATGCCGTAGGTCAATCCGCTCATGTCTGTCCCTTTGCCGGCCATGCCAGCTCGCCAAGGTCGATGCGTGCGATCAGCGCGTGGATCCATTCCGCTTCGGCGCGTAGTTGGTACAGGACGAAGTCGACCTCGATCATGGTGATCTCCGGCAAGCCGGGGTCGCTCGCCTGCTCCAGCTCCGCGATCCGCTCCTCCAGCGACTCCTGTCGCCCGCGCAGTAGCTGCGGGGCTTCGGCCCGGTCCAGCGCGCCGAGATAGGCCATGGCGTCCACGAACGCCGAGGTGGTCACCTTGGCCTCGCGGATCTGCCGCCGCACCCGTTCCTTGAAGATGTCCCAGCCTTGATCGGTCAGGGCGTAGACGGTACGCGACGGGCGGTTGCCCATCTGCTCGACTCCGGTCGGGGCCACCCATCCGGCTACCGCCATCGACCGTACGAGCGTGTAGACGGAGCCGCTTTTGGCGTGCAGGTACGGATAGCGCTCGTTAAGTGCAACCGCCAGCGCGTATTGGTGCATCGGCTGCTCCACCAGAAGGCCGAGCAGCCGCAGGGTCAGTGGATTGTCCACCGCGGTCAAGGGCATGCCCGAATACTATCATTCGTATACGGGTATATGCCTTGTCGGTCCCGGTCAGCAATGGGGACAGCCCGTATACCTACGCACCGACAAACGCCAGTTCATCTACCAGGGCACCAGCTACGTCGCATCGATCAGGATCTGGCTCCGCACCCCGAACTCCATGATCTAGGGACACGCCCTAGATCAGCCGGTCTGGTGCGGATATGTTCCGGTAATGGCCGGTGAGCTCGTAGTCCTCGTGAACCCCGCGGCCCGTGGCGGCCGCACCCTGCGCCTGCTCGACCCGGTCGTGCGCCGGCTGCGCGAGGGCGGCCGGCCGGTGTCGGTCATCGTGGGCGCCTCGGCCGACGACGCGCTCGAACGCGCGTGCACCGCCGTCGCCGAACAGCCGGAGGCGCTGGTCGCGTTCGGCGGCGACGGGCTCGTGCACCTGGCGCTCCAGGCCGTCGCCGGCAGCGACGTCCCGCTCGGCGTCATCCCGGCGGGCACGGGCAACGACATCGCCGCCGCCCTCGGCATCCCCCACAAGGACCCGCTGGCGGCGGCCGGTGTCGTCGCCGCGGGCAGGGCGCGGGTGGTCGACGCGGCCAGGACCGGCGGCGGCGAGTGGTTCGCCGGGGTGATGGCCTGCGGCTTCGACTCCAAGGTCAACGAGCGGGCCAACCGGCTCACCCGCCCGCCCGGCGCGGCCAAGTACCTGCTGGCGATGCTCCAGGAACTGCGGTCCTTCGCGCCCGTCCCCTTCACGCTCACCCTGGACGGCGAGACCGCCGAACGCGAGGCCATGCTGGTGGCCGTCGCCAACACCGGCTCCTACGGCGCGGGCATGCGGGTGTGCCCCCAGGCCGTCCCCGACGACGGCCTGCTCGACGTGCTCGTGGTCGGCCCGATGCGCACGGCGGCGTTCCTGCGGGTCTTCCCCCGCGTCTACCGGGGCACCCACCTCGGCCACCCCGCCATCACGACCCACCGTGCCCGGCAGGTAACGGTCCAGGCCCCGGACGTCGTCGCCTACGCCGACGGCGAGCGCCTCGGCCCCCTCCCACTCGCCTGCGAGATCGTCCCCGGCGCCCTGCGCGTCCTCGCCCCGGCCCCCTGACGCCCCGTCCGGCGGCCGGTCCCGCGTGGCTCCGGACCGGCAGGACCGGCCGGACGGCCTGAGGCGGTCGCCTCACGTCGCGAGGTCTTCACGTCGTGTTTCCCGGCCGGTACGGCGGCCGGGCGCGTTCTCGCGCGGCGAGGATGCTGGTCACCCGGCTTTCCACGATGTAAGCGGCGCGTTTCGACGATGCCCGGTAATTCCTGTCGGCATCAACTGACATTTCGTCATATCCGCTATCTTGCGACCCTCCTTGCGGCTCATCTGGCCTTTCCATCCCCTGACCAGACGCCCGAAGAGAGGAACCCCGTGAGAACTTCGCGGTATCGGCTCACGACCGTGAGCCTGCTGTCATGCGCGGTCGTCGCCTCGGCGGCGCTGTTCGCCACGCCCGCGGCGGCGGCCCCCACCACCATCCACGCGATCCAAGGCACCACGCGCAAGGCGGCGCTACAGAATGTGACCGTCACCGGCATCGTCACGGCGATCCGCTCCACCGGGTCGAGCAAGGGCTTCTGGATCCAGGACCCCGCCCCCGACGCAGACCCCCGCACCAGCGAGGGCATCTTCGTCTACACCGGATCGTCGACGCCCGCCACCGCGGTCGGCAACAAGCTCAGCGTGACCGGCATGGTCAGCGAGTACTACCCCGGCGGTTCCTCGGCCGGAGGTCAGTCGCTCACCGAGCTGACCCAGCCGTCGTGGTCGACGAGCTCCACCGGAAACCCCCTGCCGGCGCCGGTCGTCCTCACCGACGCGCTGATCCCGGCCGCCTACGCCCCCTCGGGCAACCTCGAGACCCTCGCCCTCAACCCGTCCGCCTACGCGCTCGATCTGTTCGAGTCGCTGGAAGGCATGCGGGTGCAGATCGACGACGCGCGCGTGGTAGGCGCGACCAACGCGTACAACGAGATGTTCGTCACCGCCAAACCGGCGCAGAACCCCACCCCGCGCGGCGGTACCGTCTACGGCTCCTACAGCTCGCAGAACTCCGGCCGCGTCAAGGTGATGTCCCTGCTGTCCTCGCCGTTCCCGCAGGCCAACGTCGGCGACGTCCTCACCGGGCCCACCATCGGCCCCCTGGACTACGACCAGTTCGGCGGGTACCTGATCGCCGCCACCACCCTGGGCGCCCGCCGGAACGGCGGTCTCGCCGCCGAGGTCACCACCCCGCAGGCCGCCGACCAGCTCGCGATCGCCACGTACAACGTGGAGAACCTCGACCCGGGCGACCCGCAGGCCAAGTTCGACCGCCTCGCCGCCGGGATCGTCGCGAATCTCCGCTCGCCGGACATCCTCGCCGTCGAGGAGATCCAGGACAACAACGGCCCCGTCAACGATTCCGTCGTCGCCGCCGACAAGACCTACGCCAAGCTCATCAACGCGATCACCGCGGCGGGCGGCCCGGCGTACGCCTTCCGGCAGATCAACCCCACGAATGGCGCCGATGGCGGCGAGCCCGGCGGCAACATCCGCGTCGGCTTCCTGTTCAACCCCGCCAGGGTCTCCTTCACCGACCGGCCCGGCGGCACCGCCACCGCCGCGGTCTCGGTGGTCGCGAACGGCGGCGCGGCGCAGCTGTCGTTCTCCCCGGGGCGGATCGACCCCCGTAACACCAACTGGTCGGCGACTCGCAAGCCTCTGGCCGGCGAGTTCGTGTTCCAGGGCAAGACGGTCGTCGTGATCGCCAACCACTTCAGCTCCAAGGGCGGCGACCAGTCGCTTCACGCCCGCACCCAGCCGCCGTCGCGGGGGTCGGAGACCAAGCGCGGCCAGCAGGCCTCGATCGTCAACACGTTCGTCAAGCAGATCTTCGCCGTGCAGCCGACGGCGAGGGTCGTGGTCCTGGGCGACATCAACGACTTCGAGTTCTCCGCCACCATGTCCAACCTGCTCACCGGCACCACGATGACCGACCTGATCACCACCCTGCCGTCCGGCGAGCGCTACAGCTACGTGTACGAGGGCAACTCGCAGGTCCTCGACCACATCGTCACCAGCGCGGCCCTCGCCGACCGCGACTACGACGTGGTCCACGTCAACGCCGAGTACGCCGACCGCGCCAGCGACCACGACCCCCAGGTCGTCCGCGTCCGCCCCTAACCCCCTCCAGGCCCGGGCCCGCGCATCCTTCGCACGGGCCCGGCCCCGCGGGACCCTGAGAACCTTCAACAAAAGGGACCTTGGAATAGGCGGCCATGACCCCGACGTCTACCGCAGGCAGGTTCGAGCGGTCGGGATCACCCCGGTCATTGCCCGGCCTGCCGCCTCGTGAGGAGGCTGTCCATCCACAGCGGACGATGAAGGGGATGATGGAGGGCCGGTGCGGGTCGTGGCGACCGAACAGCACCTCGGACACACCAGTGCACCCACCCTGCGCGATCTCGGCGAGGCGCTCGGCACCCGATCGCTGCCCGAGTGCTGCGCAACACGATGGCGCAGATCGCGCTTCGCCGCCCAAACGCCCGAAGCAAGGCCTTGGGCGACACGTTTGCGAGCTCCTCAGCATGGACGAGCCTCGCAAACGGTTCGCCGCGATGATGGTCAGGGCATTCATTACGACCTCGGTGAGAGACATCCGCTGCTCGGACTCCATATGCCTGATCTCGACCTGGTCACCGCCGACGGCCCGCTGCCGGTATTCACTCCGCTGCACGATGCCCGCCCGATGCTACTCAACCTCGATGAGCCCGCCCGGCCTCGACATCACTCCATGGCGGATCGGGTTCAGTTGATCGACGACGAATACGTTGGTATCTGGGAGCTTCCGGTACTTGGCGTGGTCACCGCTCCCACTGCCGTGTTGACTTTGGCCCGACGGATATGTGGCCTGGGTGGGAGACCGAACCCACCTGGGGCTCCATGACGCGCTGACCACCTGGTTCGGACCACCCACTGCGGCGTAGCTCGTTCTGTCAACAGTTCTTAGCCGATACGCCTGGTCGGTTCAGGTGTTCTGTTATCGTCTCAACCGACTCGCGGGAACTGGCTGCATCTTGCGAGCGAATCGCGTACTTTAAACGTGCGACGCAGTGCCCGGCGTAGTGAATTCGATGTCGCACACGCCGACCACCCCGGTCCCCATTGCCTTAATATTGCTCAATATAAGCCCTGCTGGACGTCGCCCGGTCATTGGATATTCCATGACATTCTGCTCCTGCCGTAATGGTCGTCGAGTTGTACATCGCACTTAATCGTGAGGGGATAGGGCCACGGTCGGCGACCCGACCGCCGATATCTGCGAGTTGACCTCGCCCGCTCATGTCAAGCTCGAGGACGTGCTCCGCACATGGGATGGACGGGTGGTCACCGCCTGCGTGTTGTTCCGTTGCGATCTGTGATGTGATTCATCTCACTGTTGTTGGCGTCTCATCTCTCACGTAAATTTCGACTGTTCTTCAAGGTGGTCTGTTCAGGGTCGAGTAAATACCGCGACGTTCGCTCGTCAGGCGAGGGCTGTGGTCTTTTTCGGCATGGCTACAGGGATGAGCTCATGCGGCGTTCGTGGTTGCCTCGGCGACGGTCAGTTGCGACTATGTTCACCGCCGCGTTCGCGGTGTTCATTTCGGGAGTCGGCGTTCCCGATGGCCTGACTTCCCTTGCCACTGCCCAAACGGTTCCCCCGTCCGGCGCGTGGGCGGACTCGTCCCATGTGGACACTCCCGTGCAGCGCACGGGGTCCGCGGCCGGGTTGCCGCAACTGGTGCCGACCGAGGCGACAAAGGCGGATGTAAAAGGTGCCAAGATCGTCGCGCCCGCGAAGCGGCCGAAGGGTGCTTTGCCGTTGGAGGTGCGGCGGGAGGTTTCCAAGGAGCCTGCCAAGGGCGGGTTGAAGCCGCCGGCATCGAAGGCTCCGGCGTTGCCGCGCACCGCGTCCACGGCCGCCGCCGGTGACTGCTATCACGCGGCATGGGGGCCGGGCATCCCTTACTCGACCGGGCAGATCGTCTCCTACTTCAACTCCACTCAGGGGATGACCGAGGCGCATGATTTCGAGGCGACGAGAAATCCTCAGGGGCTGCCGCCGCTGACCACGACGGCGTGGAAGGATCTGGGTCCGTGTTATGTGGAGCCGACGGGGCCGCCGCCGGTCCCTCCCAGCTTCGTGTGGTTTTCCCCCGGTAGTGGCACGCT
>NZ_JBFBCI010000042.1:0-81653 GCF_040683095.1 Sphaerisporangium sp. NPDC051017 | reverse complement strand
TAAGCTTTCCAGCGCCGATGGTACTGCACCGGGGACGGTGTGGGAGAGTAGGACACCGCCGGACAATTTTTTGATTGATGTAGGAGGGCCACCCGGGTTGCCGGGTGGCCCTCCTGCGTTTTCGGGGTGTTTTCTGTGCTTCCCGTGCCTGTGTGTTCGATCCGGTTGCCGGGTTCTGTTTTGCTGGGTTGGTCAGGTTTTTTCGTGTGTGCTGGGGTGGTGACGGCCGGGTTCTGGAGGGGTTGTCTCCCCTCTGGGGCCCGGCTTTTTGCTTGCCCGGCCGCGGGGCCTGTGTCCCCGCTCAACCGTCCCTCTCCTCTTTGCCGCCGTGCTGCTTCTCCGTCGCCGCAGGGGGCCAACGGGCGTCATCTCATTCGCCCTGTGAAGGGGTTGGGGCGGTGGTTAGGAGGGGGGCTATTCGGTGGGGGATTTGGGTTGAGAGGGCGATTGTCGTGTCTGTGCGTTGGACGGCGGGGGAGGCCAGGACGCAGGCGATGATTTCCTGGAGGTGTTCCGTGTTTCGGGCTACGACGCGGCAGAGCAGGTCGGCCTGGCCGCTGGTGCCGTGGGCTTCCAGGATTTCCGGGACCTCCTCCAACGCGCGTACGGCCTCGGCGAGCCTGCCCTGGGAGATTTGCAGGGAGACGAACGCGAGTATGGGATAGCCCATCTCGGAGGGGACGATCGTCGGGCCGAAGTCGCCGATCACACCGCGGGCGACGAGCTTCTCGACCCTCGCCTGTACGGTCCCGCGGGCTACCCCCAGCAAACGTGCGAGTTCCGTCAGGCCGATGCGCGGGTGCGCGCGCATGGTGCGCAGGAGCCGGCTGTCCAGTGAGTCGATGCGTCCAGAGCCCGTAGACATGGCTCAGAGACTACGGGCGTATGTCCAGCGAGGTGGTCGGAGGGAGGCAGGCGTGGCCGGGGTGGTCGAGTGACGACTTCAGGTCGTGTCGGCTGCGGGGGGAGGGGTGGCCGGGGGCGGGCGAGCCACTGCTTCAGGTCGTGTCGGCTGCGAGGAGAGGGCTGGGCGGGATGACTAGTGTCGTGCCTGATTTCAGAGGCGATTGTGGGCGGCTTGACTAGTTTTGGTGGGCGCTCTTGCCAGTCAAATGGGTAATTGCTGATAGTTCTGCCATGTTCGAGGAAGCGCAGTACTTCGCGCCGGTGGCGATGCAGGAGGACGGGTCGGTCGTCGTCGAGTTGGCGGCGAACCATCCCGGGGTGGCGGACCCGGTCTACCGTGAGCGTCGCAACGCCATCGCCGCGCTGGCGTTGAACCACATCCCCGGCGAGCCGATCCCGGAGGCCGCCTACACCGAGCAGGAGCATGAGGTCTGGGGCCTGGTGAGCCGCGAGCTCGCGATCAAGCATCGTAAGTACGCCGCGGGCGAGTACCTCGAAGGATGCCGGCGCCTCGGCCTCCCCGAGGACAGGATTCCGCAGCTGCAGGAGGTCGGTGACCTTCTCGAACCGCTGACGGGCTTCAGGTACCTCCCCGCCGCCGGGCTTGTCCCGCTTCGGGACTTCTACGGCGTGCTGGAGGATGGCCTGTTCCATTCGACGCAGTACATCCGTCACCACTCGGTGCCGTTCTACACGCCGGAGCCGGACGTCATCCACGAGGTGGTCGGGCACGCGAACGCGCTGGCGTCCGATCGGTTCGCCGCGTTGTACCGGCTGGCCGGGGCGGCGGCGCGCCGTGTGGAGACCGACGAGGCGCTGGAGTTCGTCTCCAAGGTGTTCTGGTTCACGATGGAGTTCGGCGTGCTCACGGAGGACGGCGAGGACCGCGCGTACGGCGCGGGGATCCTCTCGTCGTACGGCGAGATCGAGGAGTTCCGCGGTATGGACATCCTGCCGCTGGACCTGTCCCTGATGGGGACGACCACCTACGACATCACGAAATATCAGGATGTGCTGTTCCGGGCCGCGTCGATGAGCCACCTCGAAGACGTCGTCGGCACGTTCTGGGCGACCTGCGACGACGACACCATCGCCCGGATGGTCGCCGATGGGGGAGCCGGTAGGAGTAGGGCAGGCGCGAAGTAAGAGGCCCAGGCGAGAGAGCGAGAAAGAGGGAGAGAGGGATAGGAGCGAGTGGCCCTACTCGGTGACCGTGCGACCCGAGGCGGCCGACCGGGCGGGCTGCTCCGAAATGCTGGTGGCGGGCGGTCCGTCCGCAGAAGTGGTCGGTGCGAAGAATGGTGGCGGGTAGTCAGCCCGCAGGTGGCCGGTTCAGGGGGATCGGCCGGGGGTTGCCGGGCCGGTCGCGCCGCCTTCCGGGGTGGGGACGCGGGGCGACCGGGGCGGGTGTCAGTGCGGCGTGACGAGGCGGTAGCCGACTCCGCGCACGGTTTGGATCAGCCGGTCCTCGTCGTCCCCGAGCCGGGCGCGGAGGCGTTTGACGTGGACGGCTATGGTGTTCGTCGACATCGCGTCGGCGGCGTGCCACACGTGGCGCATGATCTGCTCCCGCGTGACCGTCCGGTCGGCGTTGCGCATCAGGTAGTGCAGAAGCTCGAACTCCCGAAGGGGCAGGTGTACGGGCATCCCGGACACGCGCACCTGGTAGGCCCCCACGTCGAGTTCGACGCTGCCGACCGTGAACACTCCTCGTGAGCCGGCGTCCCCGGGGAACGCCGCCTGCACCAGGGGCAGTAGCTCGGGCACGCGGTACGGCCGGGCCACGCACGCCGTGGCTCCGGCGGCGAGGCCCTGGACGGCCTGTTCCGCGTGCCCGTCGCCCACGCCCAGCAGGACGGGGACGGCCCGCGCCCTGCGTACCGCGCGCACGAAATCGACGGGCCCGATGACGGGCAGGGTGGCGCTGACGAGCACGACGTCGGGCCGGAGGGCACCGGCCTGCAGCAGTGCTTGCGCGCCGTCGGAGACTCCGGTGACGAGGACCCCTTCGCGCTCCAGCGCCTCGGCGAGTTCCCGCACCATTTCGTCGTCGGGATCGGCCACCAGCAGCATGGGCGCCGACCGAGTGTCCCCGTCCACTTCAGGTGCCGCCTGCGGCTGGGTCACACCATCTCCTCAAGGCTCCTCAAGGTTCCATGGGCTCTATCGGCTCCTGGACCTAGGAGTCGATCATCCGAAGCGGCCGGTGATGTAGTCCTCGGTCGCCTTTTGCGTGGGGTTGGTGAAGATCTTGGAGGTCTCGTCCATCTCGATGAGCTTTCCGGGCTGTCCCTGGCCGGCCAGGTTGAAGAACGCGGTACGGTCGCTGACCCGCGCGGCCTGCTGCATGTTGTGGGTCACGATGACGATCGTGTAGTCGTTCTTCAGCTTGGAGATCAGGTCCTCGATGGCGAGCGTCGAGATCGGGTCCAGGGCCGAGCACGGCTCGTCCATGAGCAGGACGGCCGGGCTGACGGCGATGGCCCGGGCGATGCAGAGCCGCTGCTGCTGTCCGCCGGACAGGCCCGCGCCCGGCTTGCTGAGCCGGTCCTTGACCTCGTTCCAGAGGTTGGCGTCCTTCAGCGACGTCTCGACGATGCCCTCGGCCTCGGACTTGGAGATCCGGCCGTTGAGACGCAGGCCCGCGGCGACGTTGTCGAAGATGGACATCGTCGGGAACGGGTTCGGCCGCTGGAAGACCATGCCGACCGTGCGGCGGACGGACACCGGGTCGATGTCCGGGCCGTACAGGTCCTGGTCCTCCAGGAGGATCTTGCCGTCGACGTGCGCGCCCGGGATGACCTCGTGCATGCGGTTCAGCGTGCGCAGGAACGTCGACTTGCCGCATCCGGACGGGCCGATGAAGGCGGTGACCGAGCGCGGCTCGATCGTCATCGTGATGCCTTCGATCGCCTTGTGCGATCCGTAGTAGGCGTCGAGGTCGGAGACCTCGATCTGCTTGGCCATGTCGATAACCCCTTACCGGCCCTTGGCGGGCGAGCGCCACCAGGCGATGAGGCGCGCCACCAGGTTGAGCAGCATGACGATCAGGATGAGGGTGAGCGCTCCGGTCCAGGCCCGGTCGACCGCCGTGACGTTCGGACGCTGGGCTTGGTCGAAGACGTAGAGCGGGAGGCCCATCTGAGGTCCGTTGAACGGGTTCTCGTTGATGGAGTCGGTGATGAAGACGGTCAGCAGCAGCGGCGCGGTCTCACCGGCGACGCGGGCGATGGCGAGCATGACGCCCGTGATGATGCCGGTGAAGGCCGTCGGGATGACGACCTTGGTGATCGTCTTCCACTTGGGCACGCCGAGCGCGTACGACGCCTCCCGCAGGTCGTTCGGGACCAGGCGCAGCATCTCCTCGGCCGAGCGGACCACGGTGGGCATCATCAGGATCGACAGCGCGAGCGCGCCGGCGATGCCGGAGTAGCCGAGGCCGAGCACCAGGACCCAGAAGGCGAGAACGAAAAGACCGGCGACCACCGAGGGGATGCCGGTCATGACGTCCACGAAGAAGCTGATGGACCGGGCGAGCTGCCCGTTCTGGCCGTACTCGACGAGGTAGACGGCGGTGAGCAGGCCGATGGGCACGGAGATCAGGGTGGCGAGGCCGACCTGTTCCAGCGTGCCGAGGATGGCGTGGTAGGCGCCTCCACCGGCGTCGCGGGCGCCGATGTTGCGCATCGAGTGGGTGAGGAAGTCCACGTCGAAGCGCGCGAGCCCGTTCTTGATCACCAGCCAGAGGACCGAGATGAGCGGTACCACGGCGATGGCGAAGGCCAGCCAGACCAGGCCGAGGACGACACGGTCCCTCAGCCGGCGACTGAAGGACACGTGGGTGATGGTGGCGGGCGACATGGTCATGCGGCGGCCCTCGAGTAGTCCTTGCGGCGAGCGATGATCAACCGCGCGGCCGTGTTGACCAGGAGGGTGATCACGAACAGCACGAGGCCGGACGCGATGAGCGCGCCCTGGCCGATGGGGGTGGCCTCGCCGAATCCGTTGGCGATGTTCGCGGCGATGCTGTTGCCGTTGTTGGACAGCACCTGGATGCTGATGTCGAACGTCGCGGGGAAGATGAGCGCGACCGCGATCGTCTCGCCCATCGCGCGCCCGAGGCCGAGCATGGCCGCGCTGATGACGCCGGGACGGCCGAACGGCAGGACCGACATCCTGATCATCTCCCACCGGGTCGCGCCGAGCGCCAGGGACGCCTCCTCGAGCGACCTGGGCGCCTGCAGGAACACCTCCCGGGAGATGGCGGCGATGATCGGCAGGATCATGATGGCCAGGACGACCGCGCCGGTCAGCATCGACTTGCCGTAGACGGCGTCCCCGGCGAACAGGGGGATCCAGCCGAAGTAGTCGTTCAGGAAGGTCCAGGGACCCTGGACGAACGGGATGAGGAAGATGACGCCCCACAGGCCGTAGACGACGCTCGGGACCGCGGCCAGCAGGTCGATCACATAGCCGAGCGCCCCGGCCAGGCGGCGCGGCGCGTAGTGGGAGATGAACAGCGCGACGCCGATGGCCACAGGAAGGGCCATGATCAGGGCCAGCAGCGAGCTGATCACGGTGCCGAACGCCAGCGCCGCGATGCCGAACTTGGCCTCGGTCGCGTTGGGCGTCCAGATCTTCTCGGTGAGGAAGTTGGAGGTGTTCGCCTGGAAGGCCGGGATGGCCTTCACGACGAGGAAGACGGCGATGGCCGCCATGATGGCGAGTAGTACCACGCCGGCACCGGTGGTCGCGAACCGGAAGGGGCCCTCACCGCGACTGCGCCGGATGGCGGACCGGCGCGTGGCCGGCCCGCCATCCTGGATACGAAGTGGCGTCGCCATTGAGTTAGGAGATCGCCTCGACGGCCGTCTGCACCTTGGTCAGCAGAGAGGCCGGCAGCGGGGCGTAGCCGAGCCCGGTCAGCGCGGACTGGCCGGCGTCGCTGGAGGTGTACTTGAGGAAGGCCTTGACCAGCTTGGAGTCCTCGGCGGACAGGCCCTTCTCACAGGTGATCTCGTAGGTCACCAGGACGATCGGGTAGGCGCCCGCGGCCTTGGTGGCGTAGTCGATCGACAGCTTGAGGTCGTTGCCGGTGCCCTTGACCTCGGCGGCCTCGACGGTCTTGGCGGCGCTCTCGGGGGTGAGCTCGACGAACTCACCGGAGCCGTTGGCGACCTTGGCCTTGCTCAGGCCGGAGTTCTCGGCGAAGGAGAGCTCGACGTAGCTGATGGAGCCCTCGGCGCTCTTGACGGTCTGCGCGATGCCGTCGGAGCCCTTGGCGCCCTGACCCTTGGCCTCGGCGGGCCACGCCTTGGCGGGCTCGTACGGCCAGCCGGCGGTCGCCTTCAGGAACTTGGTGAAGTTGTCGCTGGTGCCCGACTCGTCCGAGCGGTGGACGGCCTGGATCGGGGTCGACGGGAGCTGCGCGTCGGGGTTGTCCTTCTTGATCGCCGCGTCGTCCCACTTGGTGATCTTGCTGTCGAAGATGCCACCGATGGTCGCCGGGGAGAGCTGGAGGTTGTCCACGCCGGGGAGGTTGTAGACCACCGCGACCGGGCCGATCACCATGGGAAGGTTGATCGCCTTGCCGGTCTTGCAGCGCGCGTCGGCCTGGGCGGGCTCGCCCTTGTCATCCTTGAGCGCCGAGTCGGAGCCCGCGAAGGCGACCGTGCCCTGGATGAAAGCCTGCACGCCCGCGCCGGAGCCGCTGGGCTGGTAGTTGATGCTCACACCGGAGTTCTGCGACTGGAACGCCTTCTTCCACTCGGCGATGGCGTTGGCCTGAGCCGAGGAGCCTGCGGCGTTGATCGTGCCGCTGAGCGTGGTGCTGTCGCCGCCGCCCATGCTGGTGGACGGGGCTGTGCTGGCGCCGCTGTCGCTGCCGCTGTTGTTATCGGTTCCGCACGCAGCGAGCGAAAGCACGCCGGCGATGGCGGCTACGGCGAGCCGGCCTGCATACTTCACGGTTGTTGTCCTTCCACGCTGTTTTTTCAACGGGTAGGACGGTAAGGAGTCAAGATGACTTAATCCCCGGTTAAAGGTGAACGAGGCGTGAACGGGCCCGGTCGTGCTCGTTTGAAGCGGGTCATGTACCGAGGTCAGAGCCTATGTCACAAGATGGGCTCAATGTCCGCGTCGCTGGCGGCATCCATATCCTGAGACGTCCTGAGAAGCTCACCCATGTACGCGACTGTGCCCTCACGGGGAGTTGCACGCGTCCTTGGCTGCCGTAGCGTCGAAGCGACGACCGTGAGGAGGTTCGACGTGCTTCCAGGATGCGGTAGCTGCAGTTGCTACCTCGAAGACCGTGTCATCTCACGCCCGCCGGACGAGCGCTGAACCGCTGACGGCGCGCGGGTGAACAGCAGGTGAGCGCGCCCGGTCCGCCGGGCGCGCACTACGGCTCTGACATGCCCAGACGTGCTCAGTCGCCGAGGCGCTTGAGCACTTCGGGGTGCAGGAGCGGGTTGGCGCACACGAGGCTGCCCCCGTCGACGTCCGTCGCGCCGGACAGGTCGGTCCACACGCCCCCGGCCTCCTCGACGATCACCGTCAGCGCGGCCATGTCCCAGGCCGACAGCTCCGGCTCGGCCGAGATGTCGACCGCGCCCTCGGCGACCATCACGTGCGACCAGAAGTCGCCGTAGGCGCGGGTGCGCCACACCGTGCGGGACAGGTCGAGGAACTCCTCGAGGCGCCCGCGCTCCTCCCACCCGCCGAAGCTGGAGTAGGAGAACGACGCGTCGGACAGGCGGCTCACCGACGAGACGGTGCAGCGCGACGCCTTGGTCAGGCTGCGGCCCGTCCACGCCCCGCCGTCCTTCGCGGCCCACCAGCGGCGGCCGAGCGCGGGGGCCGAGACCACGCCCACGACGACCTTCCCGTGCTCCATGAGAGCGATCAGCGTGGCCCAGACGGGGACGCCGCGCACGTAGTTCTTGGTGCCGTCGATGGGGTCGACGACCCAGCAGCGCGAGCCGTACCCGCTGGTGCGGCCCGTCTCCTCGCCGATGACCGCGTCACGGGGACGCGCGCGCCGCAGGGTGCCGCGGATCGCGTCCTCGACGGCCTGGTCGGCGTCGCTCACCGGTGTGAGGTCCGGCTTGGTGTCGACCCGCAGGTCGACGGCCTTGAACCGGCGCATGGTCAGATCGTCGGCGCTGTCGGCCATCATGTGCGCCAGCCGGAGGTCGTCGGTATAGCCCGTCACAGCGCACACCGTACCCTGCGGGGGCGATTTTCATCAGGCGTGATGAGACCGTTTCGGTGCCTATGGCCGCGCCTCCGGCTCGGCGGTTCGGGGCGCTCCTTGCCCCGAACAGCTTTCAGCGCCGTCTAGCCAGGAACCTCGGGTGTTCACACCCGAGAGGAATGGCTTCCCTGCTTGTGGTTTCGGTGTTACTCCCGGTGATGCAGTGACGGGATTGAACGCACCCGGTTCGCTGGGGAACGGCTCTCTGATCCGTTATCGGCACTGCGACACGCGGCATGGCCTGCCATGCCGGGCAGTGGGTCACGCTGCCGTACGCGGCCCGGACCGTCGACGCCATCGACGGCGAGGAGCTGCAAGCTCGGTCGTTCACGACCGAGAAGCCGACTCGTCGTCGGGCTCGCCGTCCCGGCTGGCGAGCAGGCGGCGCAGGGACGCGAGGCCGGCCGCGTCGGCGTGGCCCTGCTCCACCCAGGCGTCGAGTGAGCATTCCTCGCCGCGGTGGTTGCACCCCTTGGGGCAGTGGACGGCGCCTTCGGCCAGCGCGGGGAAGGCGGCCAGTACGTTGTCGATCACGACGTGGCCGAGCCCGAAGCTGCGCACGCCCGGTGTGTCGATGATCCACCCGCCGAAGGGCAGCTCCAGGGCCACCGCCGAGCTGGAGGTGTGGCGCCCGCGGCCGGTGATCGCGTTCACGTGCGAGACGGCGCGTCCGGCGGCGGGCACGAGCGCGTTGACCAGCGTCGACTTGCCGACCCCCGAATGGCCGACCAGGACGCTGAGCCGGTCGGCCAGCCGGGACCGCAGCTCCTCCAGCTCGCCGCCCTTCTGCACGACGACGTACGGCAGGCCGAGCGGCGCGTACCGGGCCACGAGATCGTCCGGCGCGGCGAGGTCGGCCTTGGTGAGGCAGAGCAGCGGCTCGATGTCGGCGTCGAACGCGGCCACGAGCATGCGGTCGATCATCCGCGGCCGGGGCGGCGGGTCGGCGAGCGCGGTGACGATGACGAGCTGGTCGGCGTTGGCGACGATGGGGCGCTCGACCTCGTCGGTGTCGTCGGCGCTGCGCCGCAGCATCGAGGTGCGCGGCTCGACCCGGACGATGCGCGCCAGGGTATCCGGCCGCCCGGTGGTGTCGCCCACGAGGCCGACGCGGTCGCCCACCACGATGCCCTTACGGCCGAGCTCGCGCGCCCGCATCGCCGTCACGACGTGCGGATCGGGCGCGCGCTTCCTGCCGTGTCCGTCCGGGGCCGCACCCTCGACGAGGCAGGTGTAGCGGCCGCGGTCGACCGCCACGACGAAGCCCTCGACGGCGTCCTCGTGCGTGGGACGGCGTCTCGTCCTCGGCCGCGACCCCTTGCCGGGCCGGACCCGCACGTCCTCCTCGTCGTACTCGCGTCTTCTCAGTGGCCTTCCCCCAGCATGCGTGCCCACATGAGGGCGAACTCGGGAAGGGTCTTGGCGGTGGTCGCGATGTCCTCGACCTGGACGCCGGGGACGACGAGGCCGATGACCGCGCCGGCCGTCGCCATGCGGTGGTCGGCGTAGGTGCGGAACACCCCCGCGCGCAGCGGGCGCGGCGTGATGACGAGGCCGTCGTCGGTCTCGGTGACGTCCCCGCCGAGGCCGTTGATCTCGGCGGCGAGGGCGGCGAGCCGGTCGGTCTCGTGGCCGCGCAGGTGGGCGATGCCGCGCAGCCGGCTGGGCGAGCTCGCGAGCGCGGCCAGGGCGGCGATCGTGGGCGTGAGCTCGCCGACGTCGTGCAGGTCGGCGTCGATGCCCTCCAGGCGGCCGCCGCCGGTGACCCGCAGCCCCGCGGGGGTGCGCGCGACGGTCGCGCCCATGCGCGGGAGGAGCTCGCGCAGCGCGTCTCCCCCCTGCGTCGTCTCCTCCGGCCAGCCGGGGATCGTGACGACGCCGCCGGTGACCATGGCCGCCGCGAGGAACGGCGCGGCGTTGGACAGGTCGGGCTCGACGGTGAGGTCGCGGGCCGAGATCGGGCCGGGCTCGACCTTCCAGACGTCGGGCTCGGAGTCGTCCACGGCGACCCCGGCGGCGCGCAGCATCTGGACGGTCATCTCGATGTGCGGCATGGACGGCACGGGCCGGCCGCTGTGGCGGACGGTCACGCCCTTGGGGTAGCGCCCGGCGGCCAGCAGCAGGCCGGAGACGAGCTGGGACGACGCCGAGGCGTCCAACGTGACCTCGCCGCCGGTGATCGGCCCCCGGATCGTGAACGGCAGCGCGTCGCCGGCGACCTCGGCGCCGAGGGCGCGCAGGGCGGCGAGGATCGGGCCCATCGGCCGCTTGCGGGCGTGCGGGTCGCCGTCGAAGGCGACCTCGCCGTCGGCCAGTGCGGCCACCGGCGGGACGAAGCGCATCACCGTGCCGGCCAGCCCGACGTCGATCGAGGCGCCGCCGCGCACGGGGCCGGGCACGACGTGCCAGTCGACGCCGGAGGGGCCGTCGTCGGAGGGCGTCAGCTCGGCTCCGAGGGACCGCAGGGCCGCGACCATCAGGTCGGCGTCGCGGCTGCGCAGCGCGCGGCGCACCGTGCCGGGGCCGTCGGCGAGCGCGGCGAGCAGGAGGGCGCGGTTGGTCACCGACTTGGACCCGGGCAGGCGGACGGCCGCCTCGACCGGGCCGGGCGCCACGGGCGCGGGCCACAGGGGAGCTGACATGTTTCCGAGCCTACCGGGACGGCCCTCGCCGAGGTGCTGACGCCGGGTGGCGGGTCCCCGCGCCGGGCCGGACGATGATCGCGCGTGTGATGCGTGAACCGCGGTGGTGGGGCAGTCTATGGGCATGTGTGGCAGATACGCGTCGGCGCGTAAGCGTCAGGAGTTGCTGGAGGAGTTCGAGGTCGGCGTGGACGGCACGTCGCAGGAGCTCGCCGCGGACTACAACGTCGCCCCCACCAAGAAGGTGTACGCGGTGCTCACCCGCCCGGAGGTCCCCGACGGGGAGAAGGAGGGCAAGGGGGGCCAGGCCGCACAGCCCGTCAGGCAGTTGAGGGTGCTGAAGTGGGGCCTTGTGCCGAGCTGGGCGAAGGATCCGTCCGTCGGGTCCCGCATGATCAACGCGCGGGTCGAGACGTTGACCGAGAAACCCTCGTTCCGCAAGGCGTTCGCGCAGCGCCGGTGCCTGCTGCCCGCGGACGGCTATTACGAATGGTACAGAGCCGACAAAAAGACCAAGCAGCCCTATTTCATTCATCCCGAGGACGGCGGGGTGATGGCGATGGCCGGTCTGTACGAGTTCTGGAAGGACCGCGCGCGGGCGGACGACGACCCGCTGAAGTGGCTCGTGACCTGCACGGTCATCACGAGATCCGCGGAGGACCACCTCGGGCGCATCCACGACCGCATGCCCGTCGTGATCCACAAGGACCGGTGGTCCGACTGGCTCGACCCGGCCCACACCGACACCGGCGAGATGCTCGGCATGCTCGCCGACTCCCCGCCGAGCGGCCTGGTCGCCTACCCCGTGTCGAGCGAGGTCAACAGCGTCAGGAACAACGGGCCCCACCTGCTGGAGCGCGACGACTCCGACGAGACCGCGCTGTTCTGATAGCGAATCGTAGTCATGTCGTGGCATGCTGTTACCAGCACGCCCGGCGCCCAGGCGACGTCGGGCACCCTCCCCGGTCAGGCTGTGCACGCCTGACCGGTCGGCGTCCGGAGGGACGTGCTCAGCGGGCCGGCGGCTTCGGTTGCCGGCACCAGGGCACGAAGACGATCGGTGAATACCGGGCAGCTCGTTGTGCCTTGATTCTGTGTAACGCACAGGATCGCCAAGCCAATCAGAGACGCTGGGTCATGTCGGTGTAAGAACCCGGCCGAATGGGCATCCGCTCAAAAAGCGATGACGCGGAGTCATCGCCCGATGATCAGGGCCAGGCGGGAGGTTCCGGGGGATCCCGCCTACGGCCGTACCCATTTCTTCCCGGAGGTGCGGATTCGTGGACGACGCGACCGCTCGGACCCAGCTGGAGAGCATGCTCGCCGAACTCGACCGGTCCATCAAGGTGCTGCGGGGCGATTCCGTCATGGTCGGCGACAGGTCGGCGGCGGACGCCGGCTCCGATCTCACCGACGCCGACCGCAGGCAGGCCATGAACGACGTGGCGACCCGGCAGCGCACCGCGGTGCTCGACGCGCTGAAGAGGCTCGACGCCGGCGTTTACGGCCGGTGCGTGGACTGCCGCACGCCGGTGCCCGAGGGGCGGCTGGCCGCGCGTCCCGAGGCGGCGCGCTGCGTCCAGTGCCAGTCCCGGCGAGAACGCCGCCGCTGACCTCACGGAGTGCGCGGAGAATCGCTGACCTCACGGAGTACGCCCGTTTAAGCCGACATAACGGGATATGGGTCGGCGCCGCGCTACCGAATTCGTCTGCCAAGGCGGATCGGCGTCTGTCAGCCTGCGCGCGTCAGGTACCGCCGGACGGGCGGGAACGGAGCCCTCGGGTTCGAAAGCCTGTGGAGATCCGGTAAGACCGCTTCGGTGGCGCAGGTCGGTGAAGCAGGAAGCCGCAGAAGTGCCGCACGCGCGGCACAGGCTGAATCTCCGGTATTCATGCCGGAGAGCGCGTCAATCCGGCCTGCGGGCGCTCACCACGAGATGGATGCCCACGGTGTCGTCGTCGTCCGGGTGCGCCTCCAGCTCGGTGCGCACCAGCCAGTTCAACGCGCGCGTGTCGGCCGCGAGGACGTGGTCGACGGTGGACGGCGACAGCACCGTGCGCGGCCGCACCCACTCGACCTCCAGCCCGGCGTCGGCGAGCAGTTCCCGCAGCTGGGTGCTGCTGAAACAGCGCGTGATGCTGCCGTCCGGCCACGGCACGAGCATGACCTCGCCCGTCCCGGTCTGGCACAGGTGGGCCCAGTAGTTCTGCTCGGCCATGATCGCCATGCCCAGCACCAGCGAGTCCACGCACGCCAGCACGCGCCCGCCCGGCTTGAGCACGCGCGCGACGTCCTCGATCGTCGACTCGGCCATCAGCTCCAGCGACAGCGCGCGCTCCTCGGCGATCACCGCGTCGATGGAGGCGTCCGGCAGGAACCCCAGGTCATCGGCCCGCACCTGGCGGATCCGGTTGGAGGCGTCGTGCAGCCGATGGTCGGACGTACGGCGGAAGTCGACCACCTCGATCACGTGGTGGCCGGCGCCGGCCGCCTGGACCGGCCATCGCCCGCGCCCGCCGGACAGGTCCAGCAGCAGGCAGGGCCGCTGCGGGAGCCAGCGCCTCAGTTGTTCGGCGACGACGGCGTGGTAGAAGGTCCAGTAAGGCCCGAGTGCGCCTGAGCCGTTCAGCTCGCTGGCTGGGATGGGCAGCAACGTGGCTCCTGGACGGTCGGGGCACCGGGGTCAGCAACCGGCCGGTACGTATCTTTTTCCCCGTACCGGGTCGATCGTCACCTTCTACTTACCGGGAACAGATGCTATGCCTCGCGTGTTGCAGACGGGCGTAAACACGCGAGGAGGTTCCGTCCCATGCTGGTGGCCGAGGTCGGTGATCGGTCGGCCGTAGACGAGCCGGTATTCTCGGCTCTGTACGGTGCGTATAAGGGGGTGGGTCCGGTCTCCAAGACAGCCGAGGAGACTCTGGAGCAGCGCAGCGAGCGGTTCGAGCGCGACGCAATGCCGTACCTCGACCAGCTCTACTCCGCGGCGCTCCGGATGACCAGGAATCCCGCCGACGCGGAGGACCTGCTTCAGGACACCTTCGCCAAGGCGTTCGGTTCGTTCCACCAGTTCCAGGAGGGAACGAACCTCAAGGCCTGGCTCTACCGCATCCTGACCAACACGTTCATCAACACCTACCGCAAGAAGCAGCGGGAACCCAAGCAGGCGGGCACCGAGGAGATCGAGGACTGGCAGCTCGCGCGCGCCGAGTCCCACACCTCGGGCGGCCTGAAGTCGGCCGAGGTGGAGGCGCTGGAGCACCTCCCCGACAGCGACATCAAGGACGCGCTGGCGGCGCTTCCGGAGGACTTCCGGATCGCGGTCTACCTCGCCGACGTCGAGGGTTTCCCGTACAAGGAGATCGCCGACATCATGGGCACTCCCATCGGGACGGTCATGTCCCGGCTTCACCGCGGGCGGCGCCAGCTGCGGACGCAACTCGAGGACTACGCACGCGAACGCGGGCTTGTGCGATCGGAGGAGCCGTCGTGATGGAGCGCGGCGACATCGGCGGTGTGGTCGATGTGGGCGAGATGAGCGGGGTCGGCAGGGCCGTGAGGCCGGGGAACGGCGGCCGGGGACTCGGCGCCCTGGAGGGGTGTTGGGGATGAGCTGTGGCAAGCCGCACGACACCGACTGCAAGGAAGTACTCGACCGGGTCTACACCTTTCTGGACGGCGAGCTGGACGAGCGCCGCAAGTCGGACATAGACCAGCACTTGGACGAGTGCGCACCGTGCCTGCAGGAGTACGGCCTGGAGAAGGCCGTCAAGCAGCTCATCGCCAAGCACTGCGGCTGTGACACCGTCCCCGAGGAACTGCGGTCGAAGGTGCTCAAGCGCATCGAAGAGGTCAGGGCCGAGCTGGCCGACTAGCCGGAGCCGGGCCGGGCCGGTTGGTTCGCCCGGCATCGCCTAGGATGCCGGGGTGCGTGTACTCGTGACCGGCGGCGCCGGGTTCATCGGCTCCACTCTCGTCGACCGCCTGCTCGCAGACGGGCATGAGGTGGCCGTCGTGGACGACCTGTCCTCGGGGGACCGTGCCAACCTCGCCGCCGCGGCCGCAGCCCCGGGCTTCTCGCTGTTCGAGATGGACGTCAGGGACGCCGGGCTGGCCGCGCTGGCCCGGCAGTGGCGTCCCGAGGTCGTGTGCCACCTCGCCGCGCAGATCAGCGTACGCAACAGCGTCGCCGACCCCGTCCACGACGCGCGGCTCAACGTCGAGGGCACGGTCAACGTGCTGGAGGCCGCCCGGCAGGCCGGGGCCAGGAAGGTCGTCCACACCTCCTCGGTCGCGGTGTACGGCCGCCCGCCGGTGATCCCGGTGCCCGGCGACGCCGCCGCCGACCCGCGCTCGCCGTACGCCGCGTCCAAGCTCGGCGGCGAGATCTACCTGTCGATGTTCCGCGCGCTGCACGGCATCCAGGGCACCACGCTGGTGCTGTCGAACGTCTACGGCCCCCGGCAGTCGCCCCAGGGTGAGGCCGGGGTCGTCTCGATCTTCACCGACGCGCTGCTGCGCGGCGCGCCCACCGTCGTGTACGGCGACGGCACCCAGACGCGGGACTACATCTTCGTCGACGACGTCGTGGACGGGTTCGTCCGCGCGTGCGGGCCGGACGGCGACGGGCGCCGCTTCAACCTCGGCACGGGCGTGCAGACCACCGACCGCGCGCTGCACACCTTCGTGGCCGCCGCGGCGGGAGCCCCGGACGCGCCCGCGTTCGCGCCCGCGCGGCTCGGCGACCTGCCCGCGATGGCCGTCGACCCCGCGCCCGCCCGCGAAGGCCTCGGCTGGCGCCCGCGCACCGACCTTCTCACCGGCCTCAAGGCCACCGTCGAGTGGGCTAGATCGCGTTAGCTGGGGGTAGTGGTTTGATTACGCTTTGGATGCGATTCTTCGACTTCCCCAACGCGTCAGCACGGGTTCTGTAGCCTGAAGCCGAACTCGATGGGGAGGCGGCACATGGTGAAGGCAATGGCCACACGCATGGGGGCGGCCATAGTGATCGGTGGCTTCGCGGGCGCCCTGGCCATGGTGGTTCTGACGGTTCTCGTGGTTCTCTCGGGGGGCGCGGCGGAAGGCCCCTCAGGCATTTCCTGGATCTGAGCGCGTGCCCGTGACGGCCCTAGGCGGCGGCGGTGCGTGAGCTTCCCTGGCCGGCGAAGATCTATCTCGTCGCCCTCGTGGTGGTGGCGGCCGGGCTGATCGGACGGGGCCTGGTCTCCGAGCGGCTGGGCGAGCACGAGTGGCCCACGCTGCTGGTGCTCGCGCTGCTGTTCCTGGTCTGCGAGTCGGTGCCCACGCTGCTGAACGTGCAGTCGGCCGCGATGTCGGTCAGCTTCTCGGCCGCGCTCGCCGCGGTGGTGCTGGTCGGCGGGGCGGGCGCGGCGCTGGTGGGCGCGACGGCCGTGCTGAGCGTGCGGCCGGGGCTGCCCCCGCACAAGCGGCTGTTCAACGGCGCCCAGTTCGCGATCTGCGGGTACACCGCCGGGTGGGTGTTCGAGTCGCTGGCCGGCCATCCGTCGATCGTCGGCGAGAACCGCTTCGCCGACCTGCTCGGCCCGTTCGCGGTCGCGGCCGCGGTGTTCGTACCGCTCAACTTCGTGCTGTTCGCCGTCATGCTCTCGCTCGCCGGGCAGTTGCGCGTCGAGGAGGTGCCGCTGCGGGGGCTCGCCCAGTTCTTCATCTCCTACCTGGGGTACGCCACCTTCGGCCTGCTGATCGCCGGGCTGTGGGCCACGGTCCAGTCGATCTCGGCGGTGCTCGTGCTGCTGCCGCTGTTCATCGCCCGGTGGGCCTTCGGCCAGTACCTCGCGCAGCAGCGGTCGTACGACGCGACCATCGCCGCCCTGTGCCAGGCCGTCGAGACCAAGGACTACTACACGCGCGGCCACTGCACGCGGGTGTCCGCGGCCTCCACGATGATCGCCCAGGAGATCGGCATGGGGCCCGAGCGCATGCGCGCCATCGGCTACGCCGGCATGCTGCACGACGTGGGCAAGCTCGGCGTCCCGACCAAGGTCCTGCAGAAGGAGGGCCGCCTCACCGAGGAGGAGCTCGCCGCGATCCAGCTCCACCCGATGCGCGGACTGGAGATCGTCCGGGGCATCGACTTCCTCGACGAGGCGTTCGCCGGCATCATGCACCACCACGAGCGCCAGGACGGCCGGGGCTACCCCATGGGGCTGGCCGGGGACGAGATCCCCGAGTTCGCCCGGGTGATCGCGGTGGCCGACGCCTTCGACTCGATGACCTCCGACCGCGCCTACCGCAAGGCCAAGTCGATCGAGGAGGCCGTGGCCGAGCTGCGCAAGGGGGCGGGCACGCAGTTCGACCCGGACATGGTCGGCGCGTTCATCCGGGCGGTCGACCGCAGAGGCTGGGATCCTCCCGGCAAGGTCGCCGCGCCCGAGGCCGACGAGGTCGTCGAGACCGTCGCCAAGGACCACGACGACCCGACGACGCCGATCGAAGTGGCGTCCGAGCGGTGACCACGGCATCCCGGCCCATGCGCGGGCTCGACTCCGGCCGGCTGCTGCTGATCTGCGCGGCGGGCCTGGTCACCGTCTGCGGCATCGCCTACACCGCCGCGGTCGGCCTGGTGGACCCGCAGATCGCGGTCGCGTTCGGCGTGCTGGTCGCCGCGGGGGAGCTGGCCAGGCTCACCATGCCGGGCAACCGCGAGGTCGCGCCCATCGGCGCCGCCGCCGCACTCGGGTACACGCTGCTGCTCGACGTCGGCGGCGTCCCGGCCGGGCACTCGGCGCTGCAGGTCGTCGCGGTCATGTCGGCCGGCATGATCCTCGGCGCGCTGCCCCACCTCGCCGTGGGCAGGCCGCCGCAGCTCGACGCCATCGCCCGCCGCCTGCTGTCGGGGGCCCTGCTCGCGTTCGCCTACCGCCCGCTGGCGCCGGCGCTGTACGCCACCACCGGCAACGGCAAGGGCACGTGGTGGGCGGTGCTCGGCGTGATGGCCGTGCTCATCATGGCGATGCTGGCCGCCGACGTGGTGATCGCCGCTCTGCTCAGGGCCGAGCAGGTGCGCACGGCCTTCCGGGTCGCGATCCGCGACGAGCTGCGCATGGCCGCGCCGCTCGGCGCCGCGGTCGCCGCGTCCGGCACGCTGCTGGCCCTGGCCTCGCACAGCATGAACCTCGCCGCCCTGGTCGTCTTCGCGGCGCCGCTGCTGGTGACGCAGGTCGCGTTCCGCAAGTACGCTGGAATCCGGGCCACCTACCTGCAGACCGTCCGCGCGCTGGCCAGGGTCACCGAGGTCGGCGGGTACGTCGAGCCGGGGCACTCGCGCCGCGTCAGCCGTATGTCGGTCGCCATCGGCCGCGAGCTCGGCATGGCCGAGCCGGAGCTGCTGGAGCTGGAGTACGCCGCGCTGATGCACGACATCGGCCAGCTCTCGCTGCGCGACCCCATCCCCGGCGGTGCGACCGTCCTCACCGACCCGCAGACGGCGCGCAGCATCGCCGAGCTGGGCGCGGAGGTCATCAGGAAGACCGGCGTGCTCGACCGGGTCGCCGACATCGTGCGCCACCAGGGCGACCCGTTCGGCGGCCTGGAGCCACCGCCGCCGCTGGCCAGCCGCATCATCAAGGCGGCCAACGCCTACGACGACCTGGTGGGCGGCTCCACCGACCGCGACCGCGCCGCCGCGGCCCTGGAACGCCTGCGGCTGGACGGCGGCGACGAGTACGACCCCGTGGTGGTCGAGTCGATGGCCAAGGTCATCGACCGGACCGGCCCCGACAACCGCCTCTGAGCCTTCTTTCCCTCTTTCTTACAGGCGGCGGACCCGCGCGGCGACCGCGCCGTGCCCACGCGAACCCCTGCCTGGCAGGGCTTTTACCCGGTGAGGCGCGCCTGGCGCCGTCGCTTCCGATTGTGGGGTTCCTACAGACGGGACACGGGGGATCGGTGGTTTCGCGCGAAGGGTTCTGAGAACGCTCCGGCCGTAGGGTGGTGATCCATCGAAGGGAGTGCGGCCGATGTTCGACAGCGTTCTGGTGGCCAATCGCGGAGAGATCGCGCGGCGGATCATCCGCACGGTCAGGGCCATGGGCCTGCGGGCCATCGCCGTGCACTCCGAGGCCGACGCCGACCTGCCGTTCGTCGCCGAGGCCGATGAGGCGTTCGCGCTCGGCCCCGCGGCCCCCGCCCAGAGCTACCTCGACATCGCCCGGGTCCTGGAGGCGTGCCGCGCGACCGGCGCCCGCGCCGTCCACCCCGGGTACGGCTTCCTCGCAGAGAACGCCGCGTTCGCCCGGGCCGTGGGGGAGGCGGGGCTGGTGTGGATCGGCCCCTCCCCGGACGCCATCGAGCGCATGGGCGACAAGATCAACGCGCGCAACCTCATGGAGCGCGCCGGGGTGCCGGTTGCGGCGGGCACGCGCGAGCCGGTCACCGGCATCGCGGGCGCGCTGGCCGCGGCCGCCGAGATCGGCTACCCGGTGATGGTGAAGACCGCCGGCGGCGGGGGCGGCATCGGCATGGGCGTCGCTCGCGACGACGCCGAGCTGACCCGTGCCTTTGAGACCGCCTCCCGCGCGGCGGAGCGGTTCGGCGGGGGGATGGCCATCCTGCTGGAGCGCTTCGTCGAGCGCGCGCGCCACGTCGAGGTGCAGATCCTGGGCCTTGCGGACGGGACTGCGGACGGGACTGCGGACGGCACGGTGGTGGCGCTCGGCGAGCGCGACTGCTCGGTCCAGCGGCGCCACCAGAAGGTCGTCGAGGAGTCCCCCTCGCCCGGAATCACCCCTGAGCTGCGCGCGCGCATGCTGGAGGCCGCCGTGCGCGCCGGGGAGGCCGTCGGTTACCGCGGCGCGGGCACGGTCGAGTGCCTGGTGGACGCCGACCGGCAGGAGTTCGTGTTCCTGGAGATGAACACCCGGCTCCAGGTCGAGCATCCGGTCACCGAGCTGGTCACCGGGGTGGACCTGGTCGAGCAGCAGATCCTCGTGGCGGCGGGCGAGCCGGTCGGCTTCGCCGCGGCGGCCTCGGGCGGGCAGGCCGTCGAGCCGCGCGGGCACGCGATCGAGCTGCGGGTGTACGCCGAGGACTCCCGGCGGTTCTTCCCCGGCCCCGGGAAGATCGACGTCTGGGAGGAGCCCAGCGGCCCCGGCATCCGGATCGACTCCGGATACGCCGCGGGAAACGTGGTGACGCCCTTCTACGATCCCTTGATGGCCAAGCTCTGCGTCCACGGCGCCGACCGCGCGCAGGCGCTGGAGCGGGCCCGCGCGGCCGTGGCGGCCTTCCGCATCGAAGGGCCCAAGAACAACCTCGCGTTCTGCGCCGAGCTGCTCGGAAACCCCGAGTTCGCCGCCGGCGACTATGACACCGGCCTGGTCGCCCGCATGCGCGCGTGACGCCGCCGGTGCCGGGCAGAGGACGGGCCGGGGCTGGGACGATGGGCACAGCACGCCGGTCAAGTGAAGATCATTGATTGAGGGGAGTTCCGGTGGCGGAAGTACGCGCTGAAATGGTGGCGAACGTCTGGAAGGTCGTCGTGGCCGAGGGCGAAAGCGTGAACGAGGGCGACACGCTGGTCATCCTGGAGTCGATGAAGATGGAGATCCCGGTGCTCGCCGAGGACTCCGGCGTCGTCACGGGCCTCAAGGTCGCCGAGGGCGACGTCATCCAGGAAGGCGACCTGATCGCCGTCATCGAGGCGTCCTGAGCGGGGCTTTACCGTGAGCCGGAGACGCCCGCCCGGCGGCGGATCATCTGGACGGGCCCGGTCTGACCGACTGGGCCAGGAATCGCTCGCGGTCCACCACGACGCGCTCGATGGTGGCCGTGGCGACCGTCCGTGCGGCGTCGCGGGCCGTGACCTCGAAGACGAGGCGCCTGCCGTCTACCTCGACCAGCTCGGCGGCCACCTCGACGTGCGTGCCCACCGGGCTGGCCGCGCGGTGCTCCAGCGTCACCTTGGTCCCGACCGAGGTCTGCCCGGGGGCCAGGTGGTCCTGGACGGCGCGCACGGTCACCGCCTCGGCGATGGCGAGCAGCCGCGGGGTGGCGAGGACCGGCACGTCGCCGCTGCCCACTTTGATGGCGGTGTCCGACCGTTCGACCATGAAAAGCAGCTCGGCGCGCAGTCCTGGATCGATCGTCATGGGCGCCAGCCTAAGGGGGATGACCCCCTTCAGGGTGTCTCGTCGCGGGGATGGCCGTTCACGCCTTCTCGTACCACCTTCACCGGATGACGGTCTTGGCAGGGAACGATGGAATACGCTTTTCGCGTGAGCCCGTACTGCGACCACTGCGGACGTCTCGAAGGAGACGGCGATCATTCCGTGTGCCGCGACGCGCGGCTCATGGAGCCGCCTCGCTACTGCCCGGCGTGTCGTCGCCGGCTCGTGGTGCAGGTGACCCCGCGAGGCTGGTCCGCCCGCTGCGTCGAACACGGCGTGACGTCGTACTGACACCCCGGCGCGCGCATGGTGAACACAGGGTTTTGTGATACTGACGTGACCTCGGCGCGACATAAGTCCGCTTTGTTGGAGAACTCCGGGGTGGCGTCGGGTTACATGGATTGGGGTTAGCGGGGGAGACATGGTGGCCCAAGGGACCACGCTGGCAGGACGTTACCGTCTGGACGTCCGTCTCGGGGCCGGCGGAATGGGCGAGGTGTGGCGCGGGGAGGACATCGTTCTCGCGCGCACCGTGGCCGTGAAAGTGTTGTTACCGGGCCGCATGGACGACCCGGGTTTCGCGGCGCGCTTCCAGGGGGAGGCGCGCGCGATGGCGACGATCAACCACCCGGGCGTGGTCGACGTCTACGACTACGGCGTGAGCGACGTCCCGGGGGCCGGTCCGACCGCGTACCTGGTGATGCGGTTCGTCGACGGCGAGCCGCTGGACCGCCTGCTGACGCGGCTCGTCCGCATCGGCGCCGAGCCCGCCATGGAGCTCATCGCGCAGGCCGCCTCGGCCCTGCAGGCCGTGCACGACATGGGAATCGTCCACCGCGACGTCAAGCCCGGCAACCTGCTGGTCCGCCAGGACGGCACGCTCATCCTCACCGACTTCGGCATCGCCCGCGCGGACGCCGGCCACCGGCTGACCGACGCCGGCATGGTGCTCGGCACCGCCGCCTACTGCGCCCCCGAGCAGGCCGAGGGCCAGCCGGTGACGCCCGCCGTCGATCTCTACGCGCTCGGGGTCGTCGCCTACGAGTGCCTGGCCGGGCACCGTCCGTTCGACGGCGACACCCCGGTGACGATCGCGCTCAAGCACATCCGCGAGGAGCCGCCCCCGCTGCCCGCGGACGTGCCGCCCGCCGTCCGCCACGTGGTCGAGCGCGCCCTGTCCAAGGACCCGGCGCGCCGCTGGCACAGCGCCGCCGAGATGAGCATGGCCGCACGGCAGGCGTTGCTGGCGGACACCGGCAGCTCGGCGGCGGTCTCCGGGCTGACCGGCATGATCGCGTCCCCGGTCCGCGCGGCCGGCCCTGCGGGGCATCCGGGCACCCACACCCAGGGCGCCTACCTGGCGTCTCCGGAGACCGGCACGCGGATGAACGCCCCGGCCGGCCCCACGCCGCCCCCCTACATCATGCCGACGTCCGCCTCCCCCCAGACGGCCGGTACGACCGTGCACTCCGCGGCGACGCCCGGCACGCCCGGTCCGCCTCCCGGCCAGCGTGGCGGTCGCGGACGCCGGGCCGCCGCGCCGCAGCGCAGGACCAGGCCCGGACTGATCGTCGGCGTCATCGTCGCCGGAGCGCTGCTCGGCGGCGTCGGCGCGGTGATGGTCAACCAGATGGCCGGTAGCGACGCGGCGGCGAAGGTGAACGCCGGGGCCACGGCGACGGCGACCGAGAGCTCCCCGTCCCCCACCCGGACCACCCGTCCCCCCAAGGCGTCCCCGACGGCCACCCGCGAGCACCAGCAGGTTCCTCCCCCGCAGGCCTCCGAGGAGCCGGGCACGTCCACCTCCACCGAGCCCTCGCCGTCCCCGAGCGCCACCCGCACACGCTCGCCGTCGGCCTCCCCGAGCCCGACCAAGACGCAGGTCAAGAAGCCGATCCCCCCGGTGATCAACCTGACCGAGAACCTGGCGAAGACCAAGCTCCAGGCCGCCGGGTTCAAGGTCAAGGTCGACATCTACGGCGAGCCGAGCGACCAGGGCTGCACGCGTGTGCTGGACCAGCTCCCCAACGCGGGCACGTCCTGGGCCGTCGACAAGCCCGTGACGATCGTCGTGGCGCAGGGAATCGACTGTGGCGGCGAGCCCAGCCCCACCCCGAGCCCGTCGCCCTCCCCGTCGGTCACCGCCCCCTGAGTCCCACGCGCAACCACAGGCCCCGGCGGCGGGTGTGTTCCCCTACGAGGGTTTCTCCCGCCACCGGGTTGGGCGGTCTCAGGCCCGCCTGAGGCCACCCGCGGGCGAGGCTCAGATGCCGGTCGTCGTCCGGGGGTAGGCGATGGCCGGGTCGGTGGCGATGTTCACCATGTACGGCACGCCCGAGTCGAACGCGCGGCGCAGCGCGGGGCCGATCTCCGAAGGAGAGGTCACCAGCTCGCCGCCACCGCCGAGGGCGGTCACCACCTGGTCGTACCGGCACTGCGGTTGCAGCTCGGCGGCCACGTCGTAGCCGTACAGCATCTGCATGGGGTGCTTCTCCAGCCCCCAGATGCCGTTGTTGCCGCAGACCATGACCACCGGAAGCTTGTGACGGACCAGCGTGTCGACGTCCATGAGCGAGAACCCGGCCGCGCCGTCGCCGAGCAGCAGCACGACCTGCGAGGACGGCCGCGCGAGGCGGGCGGCGATCGAGTAGCCGAGCCCGGTGCCGAGGCAGCCGTACGGGCCGGGGTCCAGCCAGTGGCCCGGCCTGCGCGGCTCGATGTACTTGCCGGCGTAGGACACGAAGTCGCCGCCGTCGCCGATCACCACGGCATCGTCGTCGAGGACGCGGTTCAGCTCGCCGTAGATGCGCATCGGGTGGATCGGATCGGCCTCGGACTCCAGCAGCTCGGCATCGCCCGCGATGGCGGCCGCGGACGCCTCCGCCAGGCGCGTCAGCCAGGCGGCGTACGCCTTCGGCGACACCCCCGCCTCGCCGCACGCCGAGCGCAACCCCCAGAACAGCAGCGACAGGTCCCCGGCCGCGGAGGCGGCCGTGCCTACGTGTGTGGCGAGCTGCGACGGCGCGTCGGCGAGGTGGACGACCCTCGCCAGCGGGGCGCCGTCCCTGCCCCCGAAGAAGCCGTAGCCGAGGCGGAAGTCGAGCGGGGCGCCCGCGACGATGACCAGGTCGGCCTGGGAGAAGGCCATGCCGCGCGCCCGGGTGACCAGCAGCTCGTGCCCGGAGGGCAGGATGCCGCGGCCCTGGCCGTTGGGGATCACCGGCAGGCGGTAGGCCTCGGCGAAGTCGCGGGCGGCCTCCTCGGCGCGGTCCATCCAGACGTCGGAGCCGAGCACGAGGACGGGACGCTCGGCCTCGGAGATCAGCCGCGCGATCTCGGCGAGCGCGTCGGAGTCCGGTTCGAGGGGGGACGGGGTCAGCGTCTCGGCCTCGTGCGCGGGGGAGGGCGAGAACAGGTGGTCCATGTAGAAGTCGAGGAACACCGGGCCGCGGTGCGGGGCGATGGCCGTGCGGAAGGCCATCTCGACGTCCTGGCCGATCGAGTCCGCGCCGCCCGCCGTGAAGGCCAGCTTGGTGATGGTCTCGAACAGCGGCGGGTGGTCCATCTCCTGCAGCGCGCCCGACCCCCACCGCGACTGCGGGGCGCGGCCGCCCATGACCACCACGGGCGAGCCGTTGAAGTGGGCGGTCGCCACGCCGCTGACGCCGTTGGTGATGCCGGGGCCGGCGGTCAGCACCGCGAGGCCCGGCCGCCGCGTCAGCCGGGCCGTCGCCTCCGCGGCGAACACCGCGCTCTGCTCGTGCCGCACATCGACGATGCGCATCTTCTCGTGGACGGCCCCGTCGTACAACGGGAAGACGTGGCCGCCCGACAAGGTGAACATGACGTCGGCGCCGTATGCTCGTGAGACGGCGACCGCGATGTCGCCGGCGTGCTTTGCAGACTCCATGTCGTGAACTTACCTTCTCTGTGCCCGGTCAATCCTTGAGCGGGCGCCGGGCCGTCGAACGCCTACCCGGCACCTGCTCAGGCCCTGTCTGTTCAGGCCCTGTTTGTTCAGGCCCTGTCTGTTCAGGATGGGCTCAGGAGTCGTCCGGCGCCCGCTCAAGGGCCGACTCTAGGGTCACAGAGCTTGCGACAGGGCCTTGATCGGCATCTTGAGGTCCGCCAGGAGCGCCAGGTCGTTCTCGGGGGAGCGACCCAGCGTCGTGAGGTAGTTGCCGACGATGATCGCATTGATGCCGCCGAGCATGCCCTCGCGGGTGCCGAGGTCGCCGAGCGTCAGCTCGCGTCCCCCCGCGTACCGCAGGATCGTGCGGGGCAGCGCCAGCCGGAACGTCGCGATGGTCTTCAGCGCCTCCGGGCCCTCGACCAGCGGGAAGGACGCGAACGGCGTGCCCGGGCGGGGGTTGAGGAAGTTGAGCGGCACCTCGTCGGGGGCGAGCTCCCCGAGCTGGCCGGCGAACTCGGCCCGCTGCTCGCGCGTCTCGCCCATGCCGATGATGCCGCCGCAGCACAGCTCCATGCCGGCCGCGCGGACCATCTCGCACGTCTGCCACCGCTCCTCCCAGGTGTGGGTGGTGACGACCTGGCCGAAGTGGGAGCGCGCGGTCTCCAGGTTGTGGTTGTAGCGGTGGACGCCCATCTCGGCCAGCTCGTCGACCTGGGCCTGGGTGAGCATGCCGAGCGAGCAGGCGACGTTGATCTCGACGGCCTCGCGGATGGCCTTGACGCCCTCGCGGACCTGGTCCATCAGCCGCCGGTCGGGCCCGCGCACGGCGGCGACGATGCAGAACTCGGTGGCGCCCGTCTCGGCCGTCTCGACGGCGGAGCGGACGAGCGAGGGGATGTCCAGCCACACCGACCGGACGGGGGAGGTGAACTGCCCCGATTGGGAGCAGAAATGACAGTCCTCCGGGCAGCCGCCGGTCTTGAGGGACACGATGCCCTCGACCTCGACCTCGGGGCCGCACCACTTCATGCGCACTTCGTGGGCGAGCGCCAGCAGCTCGTGCAGGCGCTCGTCGGGGAGTTCCAGGCAACGCAGGGCCTGGTCGGCGGAGAGACCGCGGCCCTCTTCGAGCACCTGAACCCGGGCGATCTCCAAGATGTCCATACTCATCGGTCCTGCTGCTCCCTTGTCGGTTGCGTCACAGACTAAGGGCTGCCCGGAACCGAGAAGGGTCGAACCCACCGCCTAGCGGGGATCCCAGTCCGCGCCGGGCAACACGGGCGAACTCCGTCAGGTCCAGTGAACCGGACCCCTCGGGCATCGCGCCCGCGAGGGGGCGGGCGGCCAGCGTCTCCAGGTCGGTGACGTTGCTGCGCTCGGCCGGCCCTGGGTCGCGCGGCCACGAGCCGATCACCACGCCGGCCAGGTCCAGGCCGCGGCCCGCGAGCGCCTCCAGGGTCAGGGCCGTGTGGTTGAGCGTGCCGAGCCCGGCCTCGGCCACGAGCAGGACGGGCGCGCGCAGCCGGCGGGCCAGGTCGGCGATGGTGGCGCCGTCCTCGTCGAAGCGCACCAGCAGCCCGCCCGCGCCCTCGACCAGCACCAGGCGGTGGGTCTCGGCCAGCTCCGCGATCCGGTCGGCCGCCGCGTCCAACGACACGGGCGGGAGGCCGGAGTGGCGGGCCGCGGCGGCCGGGGACAGCGGGTCGGGGTAGCGGGCCAGCTCGAACGTGGTGGTCACGCCGGACAGGCGGATCACCTCGTCCAGGTCGCCGGGCTCGCCGGGCGCGACGCCGGTCTGGGCGGGTTTGACGACGGCGACGGGCACGTCGCGCGCGTGGGCGAGCGCGGCCACCGCGGCGGTGACCACGGTCTTGCCCACGCCGGTGCCGGTGCCGGTGACGACCAGGACGCTCACCGGCACCACCCTAGAGCCTCATCCCGCCGGAGGCCCCGGCTCCGGCGGCCTGCGCAGGCGCGTCACGAACTTGTACCGGTCGCCCCGGTAGAGGGACTGGGCCCACTCCACCGGGTGGCCCTCGGCGTCGAAGGCGTGCCGGGTGAGGAGCAGCATCGGCAGGCCGACGTCCACGCCGAGGATCTGCGCGTCGTACGGCGTCGCCAGGACGGTCTCTATGATCTCCTCGGCGTCGGTGAGCTGCACGTTGTAGGCGTTGTGCAGCGTCTCGTAGAGGGAGGAGTGCACCTCCAGCTCGCGCCGCAGCCGCGAGAAGCGCCGGGCGGACAGGTGGGTGGTGTCGATCGACATCGGCTCGCCGTTGGCCAGGCGAAGGCGGTGGATGCGCAGCACGCGGCCGCCGGGGTTGATGCCCAGACGTCGCGCGAGGGTCTCGTCGGCCGTGATGTAATTGATGTCAAGGATCTTGGTGTCGGGCTCGAGGCCGACCGTCCGCAGATCTCCCGTGTACGACGTCAGTTGCAGCACCTGCGCGACCTTCGGCTGGGCCACGAAGGTGCCCTTGCCCTGGATGCGCAGCAGGCGTCCCTCGATGACCAGCTCCGTCAGCGCCTGCCGCACGGTCGTGCGGGAGGTTTCGAAGCGCACGGCGAGGGCGCGCTCGGGCGGCAGGGCCGCGCCGGCGGGCAGAGACTTGGTGAGTTCCAGCAGGTTTCTCTTGACGTCGTAGTATTTCGGAACCCGGGGAGAATCTTCCGTCACACGCTCACCTTCATCTCGGCCACTGCGGTGAGCGCGCGTCCGATCACCGCGAGATCATCCGAACTCAGGTTGGCCCGTGCGGTCAACCTCAGACAAGACCGGCCGGCCGGCACCGAAGGCGGGCGGAAGCACCCGGCCCGCACTCCGTGGTCCGCCAGCACCGCGGCGGCGGCGAGGGCGGCCTCCGGAGGGCCGAGCACGACGGGCACGACCGCCGCCGCCGGCTCCGCGGTGGCCAAGCCGCGGTCCCGGACGGCGCCCGCCAGCGCGCGGGCGTTGGCACGCGCGCGTCCCGGCAGGTCAGGATGGTCGCTCACCATATCAAGAGCCGCGAGGGCCGCCGCCACGGAGGCCGGTGCGAGGCCGGTGTCGAAGATGAACGCCCGCCCGGTGTCGACCAGCGCCTCCACCACCTCGGGCGCGCCAAGCACGGCCCCTCCCTGCGAGCCGAGGGACTTGGACAGTGTGACGGTTCTCACAACGTCCGGGGCGCCGGCCAGACCCGCCGCGTGCACGGCCCCGCGCCCGTCCTCACCGGTGACGCCCAGGGAGTGCGCCTCGTCCACGACCAGCAGCGCGCCATGACGCGCGGCGGCGGCGTGCAGGCCGGCGAGCGGCGCCAGGTCGCCGTCCACGGAGAAGACCGCGTCGGTGACGACGATGGCGTGGCTCTCGGTGCGGTCGGCGAGCGCCTTCTCGACCGCATCGACGTCCTTGTGCGGGGTGATGACGACCCGGCCGCGCGACAGCCGGCAGGCGTCGATGATCGAGGCGTGGTTGCCCTCGTCGCTGACCACGAGCCCGCCCGCGCCGAGCGTCGCCACCGCGGCGAGGTTGGCCAGGTAGCCGGAGGACAGGACCAGCGCGCGGGGCGCGTCCATGAAGGACGCGAGGCGCCGCTCCAGCTCGGCGTGCAGCGTCGTCGAGCCGGTGACCAGCCGCGATCCGGTGGAGCCCGTGCCCCACTCGCGCGCGGCCCGCGCGGCGGCCTCGGCGAGCCGCGGGTCGCGTGACAGGCCGAGGTAGTCGTTGGAGGCGAGGTCCAGCAGGCCGTCGTGATCGGGCGTGCGCGGGCGCAGGGCACGCCGGAGCCCCGCCGCCTCACGCGCGGCGGCGGCCGTGCGCAACCGCTCCAGGGGGTCGCTGTTCATGATCACACTCGTGCCGGTGGCCGGTTCCGTCGCGCCCGCTGGACGCCCCGTGTGACCGGCCGACACCATATTGTCCTCCATCCGAGGAATCTTCCCAGGACGGGGGTGGTCGATTCGCATTGGATGGGCCTCAGCACGCATGATGCACACGTGCCGACTCTCAGCGACCTGGTCACGCGCCACACGACCCTCGATCCCGCAGACCTTGAGTGGATGCAGTCGCTGGTCTCCGACTGGCAGCTCCTCGCCGACCTGTCCTTCGCCGACCTGGTGCTGTGGATCCCGCTGCACGACGAGTCCGCGTGGGTGGCCGTCGCGCAGATGCGGCCGACGACCGGCCCGACGGTGTACCACGACGACGTGGTGGGCTCCATCGTGGCGGCGGGCGAGCGTCCGCTGATCGACACCGCCTGGAGCGAGCGCCGCATCTGCCGGGAGGGCGACCCGGACTGGTCCAGCGGCGTCCCGGTGCGCGAGGAGACGATCCCGGTGCGCCGCGACGACCACTTCGTGGCCGTGATCCAGCGCTCTACCAACCTCTCCTCGGCGCGCACGCCCTCCCGCCTGGAACTGACCTACCTGCAGAGCGCCTCCGACCTGGCACAGATGGTCGCCGAGGGCCGCTTCCCCTTCCCCGAGGAGGGGCCGGTCCTCGTCCGGTCCCCCCGGGTGGGCGACGGCCTGCTGCGGCTGGACCGCGCCGGTCGCGTCACCTACGCCTCGCCCAACGCGCTGTCGGCGTACCGCAGGCTGGGGCTCAACGCCGACCTCGTCGGGTCGGAGCTCGGCAAGACGACGGCCGCGCTGTGCTATTCCGATGAGCCCATCAACGAGGACCTCATGCTGGTGGCCAGCGGGCGCGCGCCGCGGGAGACCGAGGTCGAGGCCGGGGCGAACGTCGTGCAGCTGCGGGCGATCCCGCTCATCGTCGGGGGCGGGCGCATCGGCGCGCTGGTGCTGATCCGCGACGTCACCGAGCTGCGCCGCCGCGAGCGCGAGCTGCTGACCAAGGACGCGACGATCCGCGAGATCCACCACCGGGTGAAGAACAATCTGCAGACGGTGGCCGCGCTGCTGCGGCTCCAGGCGCGCCGGCTGCAGGTTCCGGAGGGACGGGAGGCGCTGGAGGAGGCCGTGCGCCGCGTCGGCTCGATCGCGATCGTGCACGAGACTCTCTCCCATACTCCCGAGGAGATCGTCGACTTCGACGACATCGCCGACCGCGTCATCTCGATGACCGGCGACGTCTCGGCCGCGAACGTGATGCCGCGCCGGGTCGGCAGCTTCGGGATGCTGCCCGCGATGGTGGCCACCCCGATGGCGATGGTGCTCACCGAGCTGATCCAGAACGCCGTCCAGCACGGCTTCGCCTACGGCAGCGGCAGCATCAAGGTCATGGTGTCGCGCACGGAGGAGCGGCTGGACCTGGTCGTGGCCGACGACGGTCAGGGGCTGCCCGACGGGTTCGACCTGGACGCGTCTACGAGCCTCGGCCTGCAGATCGTCCGCACGCTGGTGGTGGGGGAGTTGTCCGGGCGCCTGGCGGTCAGGCCGCGCGTGGGCGGAGGGACGGAGGTCTCGCTGACCATCCCCGTGCAGCCGGCCTCGTAGGATGGTCCGGTACTGCTACGCCCGGCCGTCGCGCGAGGCGACGCCGGGCGTGTTCCGTACGGCCACGGCACTGGGGCGGTGCGGAGGCGTTTTCTCCGAGATGTCTTTCCGAGGGGGCGCTGTAGCGAGGAGGCTTCAGACGCCCGCGCGGGCGCGGGCGCGGGCGGTGCGGCGCTTGAGGGCGCGGCGCTCGTCCTCGCTGAGGCCACCCCACACGCCGGCGTCCTGGCCGGACTCGATGGCCCACTTCAGGCACGCGTCCACGACCGGGCAACTGCGGCAGACCTGCTTGGCCTCTTCGATCTGCATGAGTGCCGGGCCGGTGTTGCCGATCGGGAAGAACAACTCGGGGTCCACGTCACGGCAGGCAGCGCGGTGGCGCCAGTCCATGCGTTCCACTCCTTCGTAGGTGGAGCCTGCGGCTCCGTCCGGATGACGGATGTTTGTGAACTCTTTCACTAACCAGAGCGAACTTTTGCCCGGCCCTTGGGGGTTGGTGGTCCGGGGAGTTCCTGTCATCGCCGCAGACCTTTGAGGACATTGGGTCGATCCTCAAACGTCCTACGTTCCGACGTCGTGTTGAGCTTTTCAGGCACGCCCAGGTCACGCAAGAGGTTTGGGAGAAGGTTTTGCCGGATATGGCTGTCGGATGCATCACACTATGACGCGATGTGACGGATTAGACCAGAACTTGTAACGCGGATGGAACGGAGCGGAAGCTCACCCGCTCCCGCTCTCCGAGATAATCGCCGTCCAGCTGGAACGCCACCGGGCGACGGGCCGTCAGCGTGAACTCCTTCTCGTCATGGACATGGACGAGATGCCCGCCCCGGGGCAGACCCACACGGTCCCCGACGATCTGGCGGATCAAATTGAACATCGCCACCGGCCCCAGCCGCCGCAGCCCCAGCATGTCCAGGCCGGTGTCGAACGCGGCCCACGGTGTCGGGTTGACCGGCCGGTCCCCGAGCCACGTCCAGGGCGTGGTGTTGGAGACGATGGCCATGAAGACGCCCTCGACCGGCGGCCGGTGCGGCAGATCCAGCCGGAGCGCCGGGTGGTGGCGGTCGGTCATGAGGTAGTGGCGCAGGGCGGTGTGGACGTACCGGCTCGGAGACGCCTTGTACCCGGCCCCGCGCAGCCCCTCGACCGCCCGCACGACCTCGGCGTCATAGCCCATTCCCGCGGAGAACGTGAAGTAGCGGCTGCCCGGGGGCGTGAGCGGGTCGTCCGGGGCGAAGTCGCCGTCCTCCCAGGTCGCCAGGCCGAGGCCGACCGTGCGGCGGCGGTCCTCGCGGATCGCCTCCAGCACCGCGCCGGTCGCCTCCACCGGGTCGTTGGGCAGGCCGAGGGCGCGGGCGAACACGTTCGCGCTGCCCCCGGGGATGACGATCAGCGCCGGACGGTCGCCGTCGTGGCCCGCCATGCCGTTGACGACCTCGTTGATCGTGCCGTCGCCGCCGAGGACGGCCACGACGTCGAACCCCTTGGCGCGGGCGGTCCCGGCCAGCAGCGTGGCGTGCCCGCGGTACCCGGTCTGCTCCACCGTCAGATCGACGGCCGCGCCGAGCGCGCGGATCAGGACGTCCCGAGTCCGGCGGTTGGTGGAGGTCGCCTTGGGATTGATCAGGAGGAGTGCCCGCATGCGGCCCAGCGTATCCACCGGTCACGCGGCCGGCGCGCCGGTCAAGTAGGGTGACCCGATATGGTGAACCGTCCGGCGACCCTGCCCGTCGCCGCCGCAGTCCTCGCGGTCGAGGGCCTGACCGCCGTCGGTCTCGGCGGATACGCCGGGGTCGAGACCATCGTCGGCTCGCCGTCGGACGTCTCGAGCTCGATCGTCGTCTCCGCGTTCGGCGTGCTCGTCGGCGCCGCCCTGCTGTGGGTGGCGTGGGGCGTGCTCCAGGCGGCCCGGTGGAGCCGGGCCCCCGGTGTGGTCACGCAGATCTTCGCGCTGCCGGTCGCCGTGTCGCTGGTGCAGTCGGCGCAGTACCTGCTCGGGATACCGCTGATCGTGCTGGCGCTGGCGGGCCTGGCGGCACTGCTGGCACCCCCGACGACCCGCGCCATGATCAAGGAGTGAGCTGTTCCTCTGGCCGCGCTCCGCTCGGCGTGTCCGGGGCGCCCTTTAGACGGCGTTCTTCCGCCCTCGCGCGTGAGGACTCCAGAACACCGCCGCGCCCCGAACAGGTCAGTCTTCGGCGGTGAGACCCTCGCGCAACTGGGCCAGGGTGCGGGCGAGCAGGCGCGAGACGTGCATCTGCGAGATGCCGAGCTCAGTGGCGATCTGCGACTGGGTCATGTTGCCGAAGAACCGCAGCAGCAGGATGCGCTTCTCGCGCGGCGGCAGTCGCTCCAGCAGCGGCTTGAGCGACTCGCGGTACTCGACGCCCTCCAGCGACTCGTCCACGATGCCGAGCGAGTCGGAGACGGCGGGCGCGTCGTCGTCCCCGGAGTCGGGGGCGTCGAGCGAGACCGTGGAGTAGGCGTTGGCGGACTCCAGGCCCTCCAGAACCTCCTCCTCGCTCATCTGCAGATGGGCGGCGAGCTCGGCGACCGTGGGCGCGCGGCCCTGGCGCTGCGACAGCTCGCTTATCGCCTTGGTGAGCGAGAGCTTCAGCTCCTGCAGGCGGCGCGGCACCCGCACCGCCCAGCCCTTGTCGCGGAAGTGCCGTTTGATCTCACCGACGATGGTCGGCGTCGCGTACGTCGAGAACTCGACGCCCCGCCCCAGGTCGAAGCGGTCGATCGACTTGATGAGGCCGATGGTGGCGACCTGCGTGAGGTCGTCGAGCCATTCGCCGCGGTTGCGGAACCGCCGGGCGAGGTACTCGACCAGCGGCAGGTGGAGCTCGACCAACTCGTCGCGGATGCGCTGGCGCCGCGGGTCGTCGGCCGGCAACTCGGCCAGCTCGCCGAACAACCCTCGGGCCCGCACCCTGTCGGGGACGGTGCTGTCACTGCCGGCCACGGCGCGGGTCCTCTCCGTCACGACAGCCTCGCAGAACCTCGGCGTTTGTGCAGAACGATCGCCATGCGGTCGGGGGTGTCGGTCTCGGCGTCCACGTCGTCGGCCAGGGCGGTGAGGACCATCCAGGCGAAGTCATCGCGTTTGGGCTCGGCGTGGCCGACCGTGCTGACCTCGACCCGGACGATCATCTCCTGGCCGGTGAGCTCGAACTCGGCGATCAGGTCGGTGCCCGGGACGGCATGGCCGAGCAACATGGCACACGCCTCGTCGACGGCGATGCGAAGATCTTCGATCTCGTCCAGCGTGAAATCGAGCCGCGCCGCGAGCCCGGCCGTCGCCGTGCGCAGCACGGACAGGTAGGCACTTGCGGCGGGCAGCCGCACGCTCACCGCGTCACGGATCCCGGCGAGCCCGCCGTGGATGCCGTCAGCACGCGTCGCTGTCTCGTCGGTCACGTTCCTCCTCGCACAGAGCTGCTGATTAGCAACTTACCGCCCCGTGTCCACTGTTGGAGGACTGGGACGCGCCGATAGTCGTGATCTTGTGGAATTGCGGCCGGTTTCCCTGACGTCCCGCTGTCCTTTGCTTACGTTCTCATATGACGCAAAGCGGGACCGGGCGTACCGAGGACGGGAACGCATCTGGCCTCGCGCGTTCGGCTGAGCGCACGAGGCCAGAAACGGGCAGGAAGGCTCAGGCGGCCTTGGTCTCCCAGAAGATCTTCGCAATCTCGTCGATCTTTCCGAGCAGGTCGTCGGCCTTGCTCACATCGACGGTGCCCTTGGCCCCGGCGGCGCCGGCCAGCTTGGTGGCGTCCCAGAAGAGCTGGTGGAGCTGCGGGTACTGCTCGACGTGCGGAGGCTTGAAGTAGTCGGTCCACAGCACCCACAGGTGGTGCTTGACCAGCTCGGCCCGCTCCTCCTTGATCGTCAGCGCGCGGGCGCGGAACACGGGGTCGTCGTTGTCGGCGTACTTCTGCATGATCGCCTTGACGGACTCCGCCTCGATGCGCGCCTGGGCGGGGTCGTAGACACCGCAGGGCAGGTCGCAGTGCGCGGAGGCGACATGGCTAGGCCGCAACAGTCGTGCGAGCATCGGTTTCCTTCCTTGATGCTGATATCAGACAGCGCTATCCGAGTCCCAACTTACTCTCGTTGATTCACTGGAATGGAAGGGGATGTCGTCCATGAGGGTCCGCGTCGATGGCGAATCGATGGCGCCCGCCCTCCGGCCCGGGGACTGGCTGGTCGTCCGCCGCCGGGCGCGGATCCGCCCCGGCGACGTCGTGGTCGCCCGGCTCCCCGGCGACCCCGGCACGATGATCGTCAAGCGGGCGGCGTGGGCGGACGGGGACGGCTGGTGGCTGGAGAGCGACAACCAGCGGGCCCCCGGCCGCAGGGACAGCTGGGACTTCGGTGCGGTGCCCGCCTCGCAGGTGGTGGGCCGCGTCCTGTTCCGCTACTGGCCGCCCGGGCGGGGCCGTCTCAGGCGTGCCGGCCGCTGAGATCGCGGCGGCGGGCGCGGTAGGCCGCGACGTTGGCGCGGCTGGCGCAGCGCTCGGAGCAGTAGCGCCGCGAGCGGTTGGACGAGGTGTCGAGGTAGACGCGGTGGCAGGGCGCCGCCTGGCACAGGCCGAGACGGTCCACGCCCAGCTCGGTCACCAACGCGGTCAGCCCCATGACCGCGCCCGCGGCGTACTCGTCGCTGAGCCGGCCGCCCTCGGTGAGGTGCAGGTGCCAGCGCTGCCCGTCGTGGCGGGAGATCTGCGGGTGGACGGGCCGCCGCGTCAGCAGGGCGTTGAGCCTGTCGACGGCGCCCTCCTCGTCGTGCTCGGCGGCAGCGGCGAAGACGGCGGCCAGTTCGTGGCGTAGCTCGCGCAGCACGCGCAGGTCCTCGCGGGTGAGGCGCCCGGCGTGCCCGCCGCGGCCCGCCTCGACGAGGAACCGGCGCGCGCCCTCCAGCGAGTCCAGCGGCTCGTCGCTGTTGACGAGCAGCACGGCCAGCTCGGCGTATGACGTCAGATCCACGTGGGTTCCAGGCGTTGTAAGAGATGGGGCGTAAGAGATGGACACTGTTTCCAGGTATTACATCGAGTATTACACGGCGTGGCGTCCGGGCGCGGGAGGACGGGCGCCGCCCGGCGCGCAAGACGCCGCGACCGGCGTTCATGGCGGTGTGGGGCACGGCGCAGGCCGTCGCGGTACGGGGTTCCGGGGAGCCGGGTGGCGTTGGGGGTATCTGGAGAACCGCTGCGGGTATCTGCTGATAGGGGGAGTAAGTAGAGATATGTCCGCTTGGAAACGTGTGTCGTTGGGCGGCCGGCCATTCAGGTGTGGCACGGCCCACAACGGCGGGCGCCCTTCCTTGTGGCACAATCGAGCAACGGGTGACCCCCGTACCCCCTCGAGACGACCGTCAACGGCGGCGGCCACCCGGCGACTACAGAAGCCTGGGGCCCTCGGCTGGTTGCGGCGTCCACCGAAGGAAACCGTCCTTTACGACACAGGGGTCGCTGTGGCAGTCACGCCCTTCTCCGCTTCTCTCGAATCCCTCGACGTCGATCCCGTGTTCGCGCTGCACCGCGGCGGCAAGATCGAGGTCCGTCCCACCATCCCCGTCCGCGACGCCGACGACCTGTCGCTCGCGTACACGCCGGGCGTCGCCCAGGTCTGCACCGCCATCGCCGAGCAGCCCGACCTCGTCAACGACTACACCTGGGTCGGCGGGGTCGTCGCCGTCGTCTCCGACGGCACGGCCGTCCTCGGGCTCGGCGACATCGGCCCCGCCGCGGCCATGCCCGTCATGGAGGGCAAGGCGCTGCTGTTCAAGCAGTTCGGCGGCGTCGACTCGGTGCCGATCTGCCTCGACTGCACCGACGTCGACGAGCTCGTCGAGACCGTCGTCCGGCTCGCCCCGTCCTTCGGCGGCATCAACCTGGAGGACATCAGCGCGCCCCGCTGCTTCGAGGTCGAGGACCGCCTGCGCGAGCTGCTCGACATCCCCGTCTTCCACGACGACCAGCACGGCACCGCCATCGTCGTGACCGCCGCGCTGCGCAACGCCGCGCGCCTCACCGGGCGCTCCCTCGGCGACCTGCGCGCCGTGGTCGCGGGCGCGGGCGCCTCCGGTGTGGCCGTCACCAGGATGCTGCTCAACGCGGGCATCGGCGACATCGCGGTCGCCGACTCCAAGGGCATGATCTACGAGGGCCGCGAAGGGCTGAACCCCGTCAAGGAGGCCCTGGCCGAGGTCACCAACCGCGGCCGCTTCACCGGCTCGACCGAGGAGGCCCTCGCCGGGGCCGACGTCTTCGTCGGCCTGTCCGGCTCGACGCTGCCCGAGGCCGCGGTGACCTCCATGGCCCCCGGCTCGATCGTGTTCGCGCTGTCGAACCCGACGCCCGAGATCCACCCCGAGGCCGCCCGGCGGCACGCGCGCGTCGTGGCGACCGGCCGCTCCGACTTCCCCAACCAGATCAACAACGTGCTGGCGTTCCCGGGCGTGTTCCGCGGCGCCCTCGACGTCCGGGCGTCCGCGATCACCGAGTCCATGAAGGTCGCCGCCGCCGACGCGCTGGCGTCCGTCGTCGGCGACGATCTGACGGCGGACTACATCATCCCGAGCCCGTTCGACGAGCGGGTCGCCCCGGCGGTCGCCTCGGCCGTCGCCCACCAGGCCCGCCTGGACGGGGTGGCCCGCCGCTAGGCCCGCAGCCCGTATCCGCCTGACGAGGCCCGCCCGAGCGGCGGGCCTCGTTTCGTCATGCCTGCACCCGTTCAGGGGCCGTCCCGCCCGTCCTGGCTTGTGGTGGTTCACCCACGGGACGGATCACACGGGTCCCGACTTTCCCGTGGAAAAGGCTTGCCTTCGGCATGAGATAGCGCGCCTGGGGTCAAGTCTCGGGAATACCCGCGCGATGTCACGCATCGTGCTATAACAAAGACGCTCCGTCACTTGCCGGGCGCGGGCGTCCCCAAGCGCACAGACGCGCCGGGGGACGCGGCGGGCCGGAGCGCCCATGACCGTGCGCGTAGTTCACGTGGGGACAAGAGCGATGCGACAACGTGAGCCCAACCTTCTCCTGCGGCACCTCATCGCCGAGGCGGACTTCTCCCACAAGGGGCTGGCCCGCAGGCTCAACGATCTCGGCGCCGTCCGCGGGCTCGCCGGACTGAGGTACGACCACAGCTCGGTGCTGCGCTGGACGAGCGGCCAGCAACCGCGAGATCCGGTGCCGGCGCTGCTGGGGGAGATCTTCGCGCTGCGCCTCGGCAGGCCGGTCACCCAGGAGGACCTCGGTATGGCGGGGGGAGCCACGTCCCTCGACCTCGGGCAGGAATTCACTCACTCGTGGCAGGAGGGTGTCGAGACGGTGACAGCACTATGGAGGGCGGACATGGAGAGGCGCAGGTTCCTCCTCGACTCCGCCTTCGCCGTCGGAGCGGGTTCCACAGGAGCCCTGCGATGGCTGACCCTTCCCATGGGGGCCACGCCGCAGGCCGCCGGGCCCCGCAAGGTGGGCGCCCCCGACATCGCCGCGATCCGGGAGGTCACCCGGTCCTTCGGCGAGCTCGACAACCGCTTCGGCGGGGGCCGGGTGCGGGCGGCGGTCGTCAAATACCTCGACTCGTCCGTCGCGCCGATGCTCAAGGACGGCACGTACGGCGAGGCGACCGGCAGGGCGCTGGCCTCCGCGGCGGCCGAGGTGACGCGCCTCGCGGGGTGGATGGCCTACGACCTGGAGCAGCACGGCCTCGCGCAGCGCCACCTCATCCAGGCGCTCAGCCTGGCGCGCGGCGCGGACGACCACGGCTTCGGCGGGGAGATCCTCGCCGGCATGGCCCACCAAGCCATATATATAGGGCAACCCCGGCACGCCCTCGACCTGGCCGGGGCGTCACAGCTCTCGGCCCGCCGCGCCGGCATCCCGTCCCTGCTGGCCGAGGCGTACGTCATGGAGGCCCACGCCCACGCGGCCCTCTCCGACCGCGCGGCCTGCGCCGCCGCGCTGCACGAGGCCGACCTCGCCTTCGACCGCCGTAACCCCGAGGACGAGCCCCAGTGGATCCGCTACTTCGACGAGGCCTACCTCGCCGCCAAGTACGCCCACTGCTTCCGCGACCTCGGCGACGGGCCGCAGGCCGTCCGGTACGCGCGCCGCTCCCTGGACATGGACGGGCGGTACGTCCGCGGGCGCATGTTCAACCTCTCGCTGCTCGCCTCGGCCCATGCCCTGTGCGGGGAGGCGGAGGCGGCCGGTCAGGCCGGCCAGGCCGCGCTCGACCTGGCGGGAGGTCTGCAGTCCGCGCGCACGCGGTCGTACGTCGCCGACCTGCGCAAGCGGCTGAGACCGCTCGGCGAGGACGCCGGCGTGGCCGCGCTCATCGAGCGCACCCGGCACCTGGCCCCCGCCGCCTGAGGGCGCCCGGAACGCGCGAGCGGGGCCCGGCCGGAGCCGGACCCCGCCGTCACGCCGGGTGGAACGCCCGCGTCAGCGGATCGAACCGGACCACAGGTTGGTCGCCTTCGTGTAGACCGCGTAGGTATGCGCTGCTCGGCCGGTCGCGGCCGAGCGGACTCACTTGGCGGGCTTGGCGATCGGGCCGGAGGCCAGGTTGCTGGCCAGGTTGTAGACGACGTAGGTCTCGCTGTCGAAGTACGGCGAGGTCGCGAAGTCGTAGCGGTCGTTGCCGTCGGAGTCGCCGACGAGGCTCGTCACGCCGTTGATGTAGCCGAGCCGCTTGGTGCTGCTGTACTGCGTGATCCAGGGGCCGCCCGACGCGCCCGCGGTGAACGAGCACTTGACGGCGATCTGCGCTTCCGCCTTGAAGGCCGAGGCCGCGCCCGCGGCGGAGGTCTTGCCGTAGCAGTACTTCGGCGTGTGGCCACTGTAGGGCTTGTCGCCGTCGGGGTGCGGGCCCGCGGGGTAGCCGAAGACGTAGACCGGCTGGCCGATCTTCTGGTTCCAGGCGAAGCCCTGGCCGCCGACGTTGTCGCCGAGACGGCCCGCGTCCTCCCACTTGGGCGAGTTCCAGCTGTCCGCCGTCACACCGTTGTAGACGGTGGCGAAGGCGTAGTCGCTGTCGAAGTCCTCGTAGTTGGCGAAGTCGAAGTGCGTGTAGGCCGACTTGCCGACGTAGATGCCCCAGGGGGCCTTGCCCTGGTAGTAGCCGGGGATGAAGATCCACTCGTCGAGAGTGTCGCGGTTGCCGTCGACGTCGTAGACGCAGTGCCCGGCGGTCGCGACCAGGTTGCGGTACTTGCCCTGGATGGAGGACCCGGAGCACCAGTACGGCTTGCCGTCGAGGAAGAAGAACACCTTGCCGATGGTGCGCGGCAGGTTGACGTTCTTCACCTTGGTCGGGGTGATCTTCTCCTGGCCGATCGGCGGGACGACGCCGGTCTTGCCGTCGGGAGCGGCGTCCCCGCCGCCGAGCTTGATCTTGCCCTGCACGGCCGAGTTGTCGGTGAACTTCGCGGCCGCCTTGAGGAGCTTGCCGTTGCCGGCCGTCCAGGTCTTCACCGTCTTCAGAGCCGCCGCCTGGGTGGTGGCCAGACCGTCGGACGCCGGGGCCGCGGAGGAGGCGGCCGCGGCGGTGGTGAGGGATGCCGCGATCATGCCGGTGGCGATAGCCGCGCCACCGAGGGGAAGCACGAAGCGCTTGACTCGGGTGTTCAATGAGACTCCTTGGTCTGCCGCAGGAGTTGACTCCTGCCTCACTGGTCCCAAAAAGGGACAGATGAAACCTATCGGTCTGACCATGAGCAACGTGCCGGGAAAAGGGGTCGACCAGGTGGTCGTGGCGCCTGGTTCCCGTGCCGCACGGGTGCCTGCCGTTCGGGGCGCTGCCTGGACACGTACAGGTGGAAACGGTCCAAAGACCCCGCCGTACGTGGGAAAACAGCCCCGCACCGCCGATGGAATGTGATGTAAATCACTTCCAACGGGCGTTCAAGCGTCGACGTCAAACAGTGCAGGACCCGGCACGGATGCCGGGTCCTGCTGGTGCTACTGCTTGAGCTCTAGCTGGCTAGAACGTCAGGCCTTGGTGACGAAGTCGCCGTCGGAGGCGACGATCTTGCCGGACCAGAGGTTGGCGGCGGCCTTGTAGATCGCGTAGGTCTCGCTGTCGAAGTACGGCGAGGTGGCGAAGTCGATGCGGCCGTTGGCGTCGGCGTCGCCGATGAGGCTGGTGACACCGTTGATGTAGCCGAGACGCTTGGTGTTCGTGTACTTCAGGATCCAGGGGCCACCGGAGGAGCCGGCGGTCATGGAGCACTTGAGGCCGATCTGGGCCTCCGCCTTGAACGCGGCGGCGGGCTTGGCGGCGAAGGTCTTGCCGTAGCACCACTTCGGCGTCACACCGGTGAACGGCTTGTCGCCGTCGGGGTGCGCGGCCGCGGGGTAGCCGAACGCGTAGACCGGCTGGCCGATCTTCTGGTTCCAGGTGAAGCCCTGGCCACCCACGTTGTCGCCCAGGCGACCCGCGTCCTTGTACAGGACCACGGTGTAGACGGTCTTGTAGTAGTCGACCTGGCTCTTCACGGCGTAGTCGACGTAGTAGTGGGTGATCGTGAAGGCGCCGTCGCGCTTGTCCTTGAAGCCCGGCGTCGTGTACTCGTTCCAGGTCTTCTCGTCCACGATCTCCTCGGTGACCTTCTTCACCTCGGACTTGTGGTTGTTGACGTTCTGGCTGTCGTCGTTCTTGTTGAACTCCGGAGCGGCCGTCCACGCTTCCTTGGAGACTTCCTTGGTCGCGATCTTGGCGTCCTTGGTGCCCCAGGGGACGACGACCTCGGGAGCACCCGGGATCGGCTTGCTCCAGCCGTCCGAGGACTCGCCGCCGTGGGTCTTGACAGCGGCGTCGAACTCTTCCTTGGTGATCTTGACGTCCTTGGCGGACTTGTTGCCCTGCCACTTGTCGTAGGTCTCCTTGGAGACCTGCTTGGCACCGGCGTAGACGTAACCGTTGTAAACGGTCACGAAGGCGTAGTCGCTGTCGAAGTCCTCGTACACCGCGAAGTCGTAGTGGGTGTAGGCGGCCTTACCGACGTAGACGCCCCACGGAGCCTTGCCCTGGTAGTAGCCCGGGATGAAGACCCAGTTGTCGAGCGCACCGTTGGTGATGCTGTCGTCGAACACGCAGTGCCCGGCGGTGGCGACCAGGTTGTGGTACTTGCTCTGGATCGAGGACGCGGAGCACCAGTACTCCTTGTCGCCGATCGTGAAGAAGACCTTACCGATGGTCTTCGGCAGGTTGACGTTCTTCACCTTGGTCGGCGTCAGCTTCTCCTGGCCGATCGGCGGAACCACGCCGGCCTTGCCGTCGGGGGCCGCGTCGCCGCCACCGAGCTTGACCTTGCCCGACTGCTGCGCGTTGTCGGTGTACTGCGTGGCGGCCTTGAGGTTCGCACCACCGTTCGCGGTCCAGTAGTTGCCGATCTTCTGCGCCTCAGTGGCGGAAGCCAAGCTGACGACCTTCTTGGCCGGAGCGGTCGCGGCGTTGGCCGAGGTGACCAGGGTGGCGCCGATCATGCTGGTGGCGGCGATGGCACCGCCCAGAGGGAGGGCGAGACGCTTGACTCGGGTGTTCAAGGAAACTCCTTGGGCTGTCGTGGAACGCAATCGGCGTCCCATGCGTCAGTAAAGGGATAGCTAGGACCATACAGAGAAGATCTTGGACCGTGTGCTCCATTCGAGCTGAATTTTGACGCTCGCCCCGGCGTGACCTTTTCGTGACCATCCAGAGTGGATCTTCTTGGCGTGCCCAAGATCAATTGGGGGCCGCTTCCTCGCAGATCAGGATGGGTATGTACCCTATGGGTCCGATGTGACCGATGTGAGCCTCTCGGCTCCGCTGGTCGGGAGCGGTGTGACGCAGATCACATCGATCGAAGGGAGCCAAATCGGCTCCTCGCTACGTCTAAAGTCCTCCGCTCCTGAGTCGATCTCTCCGGGCGCGGGTGCCACGATCTTGTTCCGGCCCTCGGGACGCCCTCAGAGCGCCCGTGTGGCCGTCCGCAGGCCTTTCCGTGACGCTCTGGACGCTTCGGACGCGAGGGCGTTCTTCCGCGTACGCCGCGGGCATCCGGGAGCTGCCGGTGGCGGGCCTTGATCACGGGGTTCCGCGCGACGATTCCCCCGGAAACGCCAACAGGGCCCGGCACGGATGCCGGGCCCTGCTAGGTGGAACTGTGCTCTAGCTGGCTAGACGTCAGGCCTTCTTCACGAAGTCGCCGTCGGAGGCGATGATCTTGCCGGACCAGAGGTTGGCGGCGGCCTTGTAGATCGCGTAGGTCTCGCTGTCGAAGTACGGCGAGGTGGCGAAGTCGATGCGGCCGTTGGCGTCGGCGTCGCCGATGAGGCTGGTGACACCGTTGATGTAGCCGAGACGCTTGGTGTTGCTGTACTTCAGGATCCAGGGGCCACCGGAGGAGCCGGCGGTCATGGAGCACTTGAGGCCGATCTGGGCCTCCGCCTTGAACGCGGCGGCGGGCTTGGCGGCGAAGGTCTTGCCGTAGCACCACTTCGGCGTCACACCGGTGAAGGGGGTGTCGCCGTCGGGGTGCGCGGCCGCGGGGTAGCCGAACGCGTAGACCGGCTGGCCGATCTTCTGGTTCCAGGTGAAGCCCTGGCCACCCACGTTGTCACCGAGACGGCCCGCGTCCTTGTACAGGGCCACGGTGTAGACGGTCTTGTAGTACTCGACCTGCGCCTTGGTCGCGTAGTCGACGTAGTAGTGGGTGATCGTGTAGGCGCCGTCGCGCTCGCCCTTCTCACCCACGCCGTTGTACGCGTCCTGGGTCGCCTTGTCGACGATCTCCTCGGTGACCTGCTTGACGTTGGACTTGTGGAAGTTCTCCTGAGCGTTCGCGGCCGGAGCCTTCTCGTAGTCCGCCTTGGAGACTTCCTTGGTCGCGACCTTGGCGTCCTTGGTGCCCCAAGGCACGACGACCTCGGGAGCACCCGGGATCGGCTTGGTCCAGCCGTCCGAGGACTCGCCACCGTGGGTCTTGACAGCGGCGTCGAACTCTTCCTTGGTGATCTTGACGTCCTCGGCGTCCTTCAGACCCTGCCACTTGTCGTAGGTCTCCTTGGAGACCTGCTTGGCGCCCGCGAAGTTGTAGCCGTTGTAGACGGTGACGAAGGCGTAGTCGCTGTCGAAGTCCTCGTAGACCGCGAAGTCGTAGTGGGTGTAGGCGGCCTTACCGACGTAGACGCCCCACGGAGCCTTGCCCTGGTAGTAGCCCGGGACGAAGACCCAGTAGTCCAGAGCGCCGTTCTGGATGTTCTCGTCGAACACGCAGTGTCCGGCGGTGGAGACCAGGTTGTGGTACTTGCTCTGGATCGAGGAAGCCGAGCACCAGTACTCGTTCTCGCCGATGAGGAAGAAGACCTTGCCGATGGTCTTCGGCAGGTTGATGTTCTTGATCTTGGCGGTGACCTTGGGCTCGCCGCCGATCGGGGGAACCACGCCGGCCTTGCCGTCGGGGGCGGCGTCGCCACCACCGAGCTTGATCTTGCCCTGCTGCTGCGACTTGTCGGTGTACTGCGCGGCGGCCTTGAGGTGGGCGCCACCGTTCGCGGTCCAGAACTGGCCGACCTTCTGCGCCTGGGCGGAGGAGGAAGCCATCGACACGACCTTCTTGGCCGGGGCGGTGGTGGCGCTGGCGGTGCCGACCAGGGTCGCACCGATCATGCTGGTGGCGGCGACGGCGCCACCCAGCGGCAGAACGAGACGCTTCACACGGGTGTTCACAAGGAACTCCTTGGTCTGGACGTGGAACGCATCCTGCGCTCCATGCGTCAGTAAAGGGATAGCCAGGAAGATACAGAGAAGATCTTGGACTCGGAAACCGGAATCCGAGGAAATTTTGATCTTCAGTGTCGCGTGACCGTTCCGTGACTTTTCTAAGGCTCCTCTAAGATTCGGTGCTCTTGCGGCTTGTCTGATCGTCGATGCAGATCAGTCAAGGCTTGTGGCAGATGTGTCGAATGTGGTGTGTGCGGGTGATTGCCCGCAGTGACGATCGCAGTGTGATGCACATCACATCGCTCCGAGGGAGCCATCCCAGTGACCGGCTACGTCTAAGGCGCTTGCGGATGCCCGGAACCCCTGCAAAGTCGCGGATTTAGGGCGTGCCGTTCGGTCCGGATCGGACCCGCGCAAACCCCGCCCCCTCTTCCCGTACGCCCCCGCCGTTCTGCCTGCGCGACCCCCGCGCCGTTCTTCCCGCGCCCTGTCCGGACGCGAGAACCCCCGCCGGACTCCGGGTCCGGACACGAAAGCAGGGCCCGGCACGAATGCCGGGCCCTGCTTCAGTCCCTTTACAACCCTCGGCTCACCGGAGCGAGGAGCTCCGGCTCACCGGAAGTTTCAGGCCTTCTTCACGAGCTCACCGTTGGAGGTGACGATCGAGCCGGACCAGAGGTTGGCGGCGGCCTTGTAGATCGCGTAGGTCTCGCTGTCGAAGTACGGCGAGGTGCTGAAGTCGATGCGGCCGTTGCCGTCGGCGTCGCCGATGAGGCTGGTGACACCGTTGATGTAGCCGAGACGCTTCGTGTTGCTGTACTTCAGGATCCACGGCGCACCGGAGGAGCCGGCGGTCATGGAGCACTTCAGGCCGATCTGCGCCTCCGCCTTGAAGGCGGCGGCCGGGGCGGCGGCGAAGGTCTTGCCGTAGCACCACTTCGGCGTCACACCGGTGAAGGGGGTGTCGCCGTCGGGGTGCGCGGCCGCGGGGTAGCCGAAGACGTAGACCGGCTGGCCGGGCTTCTGGTTCCAGGTGAAGCCCTGGCCACCCACGTTGTCACCGAGACGACCCGCGTCCTTGAACACCGCGACGTAGTAGTTTTCGCCCCGGGTGGACTTCAGCGGGCTCTGCCAGTTGTCGTAGGTCTCCTTGTCGACCTGCTTGATGCCACCGAAGGAGATGCCGTTGTAGACCGTGACGAACGCGTAGTCGCTGTCGAAGTCCTCGTAGACCGCGAAGTCGTAGTGGGTGTAGGCGGCCTTGCCGACGTACACGCCCCACGGAGCCTTGCCCTGGTAGTAACCCGGGACGAAGACCCAGTAGTCCAGCGCGCCGTTCTGGATGTTCTCGTCGAACACGCAGTGCCCGGCGGTGGCGACCAGGTTGTGGTACTTGCTCTGGACCGAGGACGCCGAGCACCAGTACAGGTTGCCGTCGGCCACGAAGAAGACCTTACCGATGGTCTTCGGCAGGTTGATGTTCTTGATCTTCGCGGTGACCTTCGGCTCGCCGCCGATCGGGGGAACCACGCCGGCCTTGCCGTCGGGGGCGGCGTCGCCACCACCGAGCTTGACCTTGCCCGACTGCTGCGCGTTGTCGGTGAACTGCGCGGCGGCCTTGAACTTGGCACCACCGTTGGCGGTCCAGAAGTCGCTGACCTTCTGCGCCTCGGCGGCCGAGGAAGCCATCGAGACGACCTTCTTGGCCGGGGCGGTGGTGGCGCTGGCGGTGCCGACCAGGGTGGCGCCGATCATGCTGGTGGCGGCGATGGCGCCACCCAGCGGCAGGGCGAGACGCTTGACTGCGGTGTTCAAGGGGAACTCCTTGGTCTGGCGTGGGGCGCTCCAGCGCCCCATGCGTCAGGAAAGGGATAGCCAGGAAGATAGCGGGATCTACCGGCCGCGCAACGGGCGCGCGGCGATCTGGTCGGCCGTCGTTTCGATCGAGATCTTTTCGTGACCATTGCCGCTCGTGGGCGCTCACAGTCAACTCTCATGATTCTCTGGCCCTTTGCCCAGATGGGGGGTGTATGTCGCATCTGACCAGCGTTTTTTATACGTTGTACGGGATTGACTGACACGCTCCGTCACTGCGATCGACTGTGACGTAAATCACTCGATTCGATGGAACCGGGAAGCGGTGAAATTCCGTCCCTTGACTGGATCCGCGTCACGGTGAGGTCTCGACCGCTCCGCCCCGAAGAGATCCCGAACCGACGCTCGGACGGATGCGCGCGGGCCCGCGTGTCGCGTGACGGACGGCTGACTCTCCCCCCGCCAGGACGCGAAAAAGGCCCGGACATAATGCCGGGCCTTCTCGGAATCTGGGACGATCCGCGCGGTCAGTCGGTCTTCTGCCGGGCCGCGTAGGAGTACACGAGGTACGTCGCCGTGTTGAAGAGCGGGGACGAGATCGCGTCGTTGAGGCCGTCGCCGTCCAGGTTGTAGGTCAGGCTGGTCACGCCGTTGAGGTACCCGATGCGCCGCGTGTTGTCGTACTTGATCAGCCACGGGCCTCCGCTGGCCCCGGCCGTGAACGCGCATCCCCTGAACAGGACACCCTGGTCCAGCTCCCACTTCGGCGTGGCTATCTTGCTGGTGGCCTTCGTGGCGCACGACTCCAGCGTCCGGCCGGTGTAGGGACGGGTCCCGTTCGGCTGCTGGCCTGCTGGGTAGCCGAACGCGTACGCCGCGATGGTGAACCCGCGGTTCCAGGCGAAGCCCTGCCCTCCGACGCGGTTCTCGAGCCGGCCGGTGTCCACGGTCTTGTAGACCGGCTGGCCCCTGGCGTCCTTCTTGACCTGCCCCTTGGCGTCCTTGTCGACGTCCCAGCGGTAGCCGTTGTGGACTGTGACGAAGGCGTAGTCGTAGTCGAAGTCGCCCGTGGCCGCGTACTTCTCGTTGAGGTGCAGCGTGTGCCCGACGTAGATGCCATACGGGGTCGCGCCGTCGGCGTAGGAGGGGATGAACACCCAGTACTGGACGGGCTTCTCGTTCTTGACGTCGTAGGCGCAGTGCCCCGCGGTGGCGACGACGTTGCCGTACTTCGAGTGCACCGACGAGGCCGAGCACCAGTACTCGGCGTCACCCTTGCGGAAGAACACCTTGCCCACGGTCGGCGGGAGGCTCACGTTCTTGGACTTGACGACCTTCGCCGCCGTCTTCGGGGGAATCGAACCTTCGAGGGAGGTCGTCGTCGTGCCCGTCCCCGACGTGAGAGCGCCGGTGGACCTGGACGCGGCCGGTGTCGCGGAGGCGCTCGCGGTGCCGGTGGCCTGTGGGCTCGCCGTGGCGGTGCTCGTCGCGGCGGTCCTGGGGACGTAGCTGTTGGCGTGCTTGAGCCGGTCCGGCGTCCACCAGTCGACGACCTTCTGCATGTCCGCTTCACTCTGCGCCAGGGGGACGGACGTGATGCCGGCGGGCGCCGTCTGATGTGAGGCCCGCGCCTCGACAGGCCCCGCGCCGGCGGACATGATCACGCACGCGGCCGTGAGCGCGCCGCTGAGAGTGAGCGCGATCCGCTTCGCTCGGGGTGGCATTTCGTACCTTCCGGGGGTCAGAAGTGTGCAGACAATAGTGAAGGGCGATTTTTCCAGATCAACTACTTTTCAGCACAGTACTTGGCCGACCTGGATTCACTTCGTTATCGGACGCCCCATCGATCATCGCGGCGGCGGGGCCGGTAGGGGGCCGGATCGTACCCGGGCCCCCTACCTTGCCGTGGTTCGCGTCAGCTCGTCGTAAGCTTCCCGGTCCACAGGTTGGCCGCGTACTTGTAGATGCCGTACGTGTCGCTGTTGAAGTACGGCGTGGTGATCCGGTCGTACCGCTTGTTGCCGTCGGTGTCGAGCGTCAGGCTCACGACGCCGTTGACGTAACCGGTCCGCTTGGCGTTGGAGTACTGGATCAGCCAGGGACCGCCGGTCGCACCGGGGGTGAAGGCGCACTTGATGGCCAGCTGCTCTTCCGCCTTGTACTTCGCGACGGCCGGTGCGGCGCCCGCCTGGCCGTAACACCACTTCATCGTCTCGCCGGTGTAGACCTTGTCGCCGTCGAGGTGCGCGGAGGTCGGGTAGCCGAAGCTGAAGTACTTCGACTTCGTGCTCCGGTTCCACGTGAAGCCCTGGCCGCCGACGTTGTCGCCGAGACGGCCCGCGTCCTGGAAGGTCCGGATGTGGAAGACGGTCTTGTAGTACTTGACCGCCGTCGACTCCTGCAACCAGTACTTCACGAAGTAGTGGGTGATGGTGTAGGCAGAGTCGACGATCTTCTTGTAGCCGGGGCCGGTGTACTTGTTGTACGTGACCTCGTCGACGATCTCCGTGGAGGTCTTGGAGGGCGCCTTGGAGTAGTTGACCTTGGCGTTCCAGGCCGGAGCCTTGTCGTAGTCCTCCTTGCTGACCTCCTTGAGGACCTTCTTGCCGCCCTTGGTCCCCCAGGGCATGACGATCTCGGTGCCGGTGCTCTTCGACCACGCGTCGGCGGTCTCACCGCCCTTCTCGTCGTACTTCTTCTGGTACTCCTCCTTGGAGATCTCCTCGTCATTCGCCCACTTCGGACCCTTGTAGGCGTCGTAGGTGGTCTTGTCGACGATCTTCTCGCCGGTCTGCTTCACGCCGTTGTAGACGTTGACGAAGGCGTAGTCGTAGTCATAGTCCTCGTAGACGGTGAAGTCGTCGTGGAGGTTGACCTTCGCGCCGACGTAGATGCCCCACGGCGCCTTGCCCTGGTAGTAGCCGGGGATGAAGACGAAGTTGTCGACGTACTTGTTCTTGTCGGTGTCGTAGACACAGTGGCCCGCGGTGGCGACCAGGTTGTGGTACCTCGACTGGATCGACGTACCGGAGCACCAATACGGCTTGCCGTCGACCTGGAAGAACACCTTGCCCACGTTGGTTGGGAGGTTGATGTTCTTCGACGAGCCGGCGGTCTTGCCGCCGGCGCCCTGCGGGGCGATCGAACCGGCCTTGCCATCGGCGGAGGCCCTCCGCGTGCTCGCCTGCATCTTGCCGGAGAGCGAGGAGTCCTCGAGGTAGCTCTTCGCGGACTTGAGCTTGCCGGCGGTCCAGGACCCCGCGATGGCCTTCGCGTCGGTCCCGTTCGCCAGCGAGCCGGACTTCACCGGGGAGGGCTTGGCCTGCGCGCTCGCCGCGGTGGTGGTGAGGGTCGCGCCGATCATGCCGGTGGCGATGAGGGCACCACCGAGAGGGAGGATCAGGCGCTTGGCTCGGGTGTTCATTGAGCTCCTTCTATGTCATGGGATGCCCGGGAAGGTCCCATGCGTACGTAAAGAGACTCATCGACCGTACTCCGGCGATCTTGACAACCATCCCCAAACCAGACAAATGCGGCTGTCCGTTATCTGGTTGTTATAAAAGTGCGGGAACCGGAGAGATACCTGGTACGTCGAATCCTGCTCATCCGGCAGGGTTCGGCGCGAGATCGGCAAACACACACACGAGGGGGGCGGCGACGGCTCGACGTCCTGCTGGATAGGGGATTCCGATGGGACGACCGCGCATGGGCCTGACCCGACCGATCATCGTCGTGGGCGCCGTGGCGACCCTCAGCCTGACGGCGGTGGCGACCGTGACCCTCGGCGCCGTGGGAGCCCTCTTCCCCCCTGCCCCGCCGGACGCGATCACGTCCGGCCGCACCCCGGACGCCATATCCCCCGGAATCCCACCGGACGAACGCCTCGGCACCGCGCCCGACGCCCCCACCGATACCGAACCGGACGAACACCACCGCGCCGCGCCGGACGTCGAGTCGCCGGACGGACGTGCCGGCGCCGCGCCCGACGTCGAGTCGCCCGGTGGGCCGCCGGACGGCACATCGTTCGGCGATACCCCGCGGAACCGCCTCGCGCCGAACGACCCCATGGCGCCCCCGGCCGCACCGGGGAGCGCGGCGCTCCCGTCCGCTTCGGCGTTCCACCCGTTCCCCGGCGGACCGCCGTCCCGCTCCGGCGCCCACGCGAAGGGGATCAGTCGCGCGCTCCTGCTGACGCTCGCCCGAGGCGAGTCCGTCACGCCCGCCGACCGGATCGCCTTCCTCCAGTGCGGCCCCGCCGGCGGCACCCACCCTCGCGCCTCCGAAGCCTGCCGCCTCCTCGACCCCGTCGGGGGCGACATCACCGACCTCCGCCCCTCCCGCGACACCAACTGCACAAAGGAATACGACCCCATCACCGTCTCCGCCTCCGGCCTATGGGACGGCAATCACCTGTGGTTCGAGCGCACATTCGGCAACCGCTGCGAACTCAACGCTTACACCGCAGCCGTTTTCAACTACTGACCGTGGGTGAGGTTCTGGGGGCTGTGTGGCGCCGGTGCCTCGGCTATTTGGTGATGACGATCAGGCTGCCGAGGGGGATTTTGGCTATGGCGTCGAGGCCGGCTTGCGGGAGGCGGACGCAGCCGTGGCTTACGGCTTTGCCGAAGACGCCCTTGTCGGGCCAGCCGTGGATGCCGATGGTGCCGGGGCCGCCGTCGTAGGTCTCCAGCTTCTCGGAGTGCATGCCGAGCGGGAGGATCACCGGGCTGTAGTCGACGTCCGACGGGGACAGCGACGCGAGCAGGAAGGTGCGGCCGACCGGGGTCGGGGTCTCCTTGGTGCCGATGGCCACCGGCCAGGAGCCGGTCTCCTGCCCGTCCTTGAGCAGGGTGAGGCGGCGTGAGGTCAGGTTGACGTGGACCTGGTACGGGCTGCGGGTCTGCTTGGTCTTGCCGTCGCCGGTGTGGATCCAGCCCGTGGAGCCGTTGGGCCTGCTCGGAAGGAGCACCCGCACCCATTTGGGGCGGCTCTCGATCACCGGGAGCCAGGTGGGGTCGTCGAGCTGGGTCGTGGGCAGCACGCCGATTGCCGGGCCGCCGGGCTCGGCGTACACGATCTTGGATTTCTCCGGGTGTACCAGCAGACCGTCGCCGGCGGCGAACGGCTGCGGGTCGGGCTGGGCCTTGGGGATCTTCGTCCACGTCGTCGAGTGGGGGAGCGCGGCCCGCTGCTTGGCGGTCAGCTTGACCGGCGCGACAGGCGGGGCGGGTGGAGCCGCGGGCTTGGCGAGTTCGCGGTCGACCTTGCGGTTGGTGAGGACCACCAGCAGGGCGAGGCCTGCGAGTGCGGCGGTGACCGCGGCGATGAGGACGACGGTGGCGCGCGCGGATCGACGGCGAACGGACATGGGACCCCCGGGAAGTACTGGCTCCTGGATGCGGTTGTTCGGCGGCGGTTTCCGGATGCTCGGACGGACGAGGCGGCCCAGGCCGGGGAACGGCTGGTCCGTGTGGTCGTACAGGGGGCGTGGGCCGTGGTCGGTGGTGGGCTGACGGCGGGCGCGGAGAGTGGGCTGAGGGCCCGCCCGTGGGTCGGGCGGGCCCTAGAGGACGTCCGGACCGTCGGTCACGAACTCCGGATTCGGTTGATCAAGACGTCCGGGCCGGTTTGTCAGCCGGTGACGGCGAAGTGCTGGACCGGCTTCACGTAGTGGTGCTTCTTGTGGTGGAACTTCTTGTACGGCTTGTAGTGCTTGTAGTGCTCGTGGTGGCGGTGCTCAGGAACCCACCGGTGGTGCCGGCTGTCCCAGTGCGAGCGGTGACCGCCGCCGTGGTCGAAGAAGCCCTCGACGTGACGGCGGATGCCCCGGTCGATCAGCGTGACGTGGTTGTTCTCCCTGTGCCACCTGTCGCACAGCCTGTGAATCCGGTCCCTCCGGTGCCTCTCGCGCGTGGAGTTCCCGAAATCGTCGTCGTCATGGTGGTGGTGCCGGAAGTGGCGGCACACGTGCTCGAGGTCATCGTGGTCGTGGTGGCGGATGCCGCTGGGCTCGTCATCCTCTTCCTCGTCGTCCGACTCATCCTTGTCCTTGTCCCAGGACTTGTGCTCCTTCTTCTTCTCCTCCTCCTTCTTCTTCCAGTCTTCGCGCTTCTTCTTCTCGTCTTCGTGCTTCTTCTTCCAGTCTTCGTGCTTCTTCTTCTCTTCCTCCTCCTTCTTCATCCAGTCCTCGTGCTTCTTCTTCTCGTCTTCGTCCTTCTTCATCCAGTCTTCGTGCTTCTTCTTCTCGTCCTCGTTCTCCTTCTTCTTCTTCCACTCCTCGTGCTTCTTCTTCTCGTCTTCGTCCTTCTTCATCCAGTCTTCGTGCTTCTTCTTCTCGTCTTCGTGCTTCTTCATCCAGTCTTCGTGCTTCTTCTTCTCTTCCTCCGCCTTCTTCTTCCACTCCTCGTGCTTCTTCTTCTCCTCTTCGTCCTTCTCCTTCTTCTTCTTCCATTCGTCCCTGTCCTCGACCCTCTGGATCAGCACGGGCGACGTGCTGGGGTCGAAGGAGGCGTTGCCCTGGAAGAAGGCGGTGATGTTGTGGAACCCATCGTCCATGCTTGCGGTCGAGTAGGTCGCCTGGCCCGTCGCTTCGAGCGCGGCGCTACCGAGCTCCTTGGAGTCGGAGCGGAAGACGACGGTGCCCGTGGGAATGATGTTGCTGCCGGTCGCCCGCACCGTGGCGGTGAAGGTGACCGAGTGCCCCTTCGAGGAGGGGTTCTGGGACGAGGTCAGTGTGGTGTTGGTCGAGATCAGCCGACGGACGGTGACGACGAATCCCGTCTTCACGGGGCTGGACGGAAGCAGGGACGCTGCCTTCGCGCCTTGCGGCGCCTGGATCGCGTACGCGCTGCCGGGAGTGGCGGCGAGTACGCCGACCGCGAGAGCGCCCGTGAGAGCTGCCGTCAGCCATGAACGACCGACATTACGTTGGAGAGACCGTGAGTGACCGACGTCTTTCATAAAGCGGTCCTTTTCTTTTTGCAGTTCAAAGTAAAGGAGCACCTCGATGCTGGCGCGCCTGCATGACCGACCCTACTCACGGTCGACCTCAATACCGTTGTCCGACATGCGGGAGATTCGCGCGAGCGGTGACTTAATTGCAAAAAACAGAAGCTTACTACGCGTCCATTTTTCGTGATAAGTCGGGCGGAGGGTCGTGCATCTCCGCAGGCGGGAAGCCCTGTCGTAGCGGAGAAAATGTGCCGGTGAAGATCGGCGCGGGCGTGTCCAGCGAATCCGGTCGCACCCCGGAAAATTTTTCTCGGACGGCGTGTCGGGGCGCCGGTGTGTCATTCTTTGGCGGTCGTCGCGGCCTTGCTCCGGCAACCGCCGCCGACGTAGATGATCAACGGAAATAGGTGCATTGTGAGCCATAGCCGCTATTAGAGAATTCGCGGTGATCTATACCTTTGCGGCCGGGGGCGTACGCGGGAACCGGTTCGGGGTCGCGGAGAGCCCAGGGCATGCCGAGGTCGCGGGGAACCCGGGGGATAGGGTTCCGCCATGTTCGCCGTAACGTGCACAGCCACCGACCCCGACAACCCTCTCGCCGGGCTCGCCCTCGGCGAGCACCCCGAGCCGGTGGTCCCCGACGGGTGGACCACGGTGACCGTCCGGGCGGCCGCGCTCAACCACCACGACCTGTGGACGTTGAAGGGCGTCGGCATCCGCCAGGACCGTCTGCCCATCGTCCTCGGCTGCGACGCCGCCGGGGTCGACGAGGACGGCAACGACGTCATCGTCCACTCGGTGATCGGAACGCCCATCCACGGGGACGAGACCCTGGACCCGAAGCGCTCGCTGCTCTCCGAGGTCCACGACGGTACGTTCGCGGACAAGGTGGCGGTGCCGCGCGGCAACCTCGTGCCGAAGCCCGCCGCGCTGTCGTTCGAGGAGGCCGCGTGCCTGCCCACGGCGTGGCTCACCGCGTACCGCATGCTGTTCGAGAAGTCGGGCCTGGAGCCGGGCTCCACCGTGCTGGTCCAGGGCGCGGGCGGCGGGGTGGCCACCGCGCTGATCGCGCTCGGCCGGGCGGGCGGCTACCGCGTCTGGGCGACGAGCCGCTCGGAGGAGAAGAGAGCCAGGGCACTGGAGCTCGGCGCCGACCAGGCGTTCGCCACAGGGGCGCGCCTGCCCGAGCGGGTGGACGCCGTGATGGAGACCGTGGGCCAGGCGACCTGGGAGCACTCGCTGAAGTCGCTGCGTCCCGGCGGCAGGATCGTCGTCTCCGGCGCGACCAGCGGCGCGGTGCCCCCGGCGGACCTGCAGCGCGTGTTCTTCCTGCAGCTTTCGGTGGTCGGGTCCACCATGGGGACGCGGGAGCAGCTCGGGCGGCTGGCCAGGTTCATGGAGCAGACGGGCGTGCGCCCGGTCGTGGACCGGGTGCTGCCGCTGACGCGGGCCCGGGAGGGGTTCGCGGCGCTGGACGAGGGCGAGGTCTTCGGGAAGATCGTCTTCACCGGCTCGGCGTCCTGAGCGAGGGAAGTGGCTTCCGGACGGCACGTCGAAGCCCGTCCGGCCGTGCCGTCCGGAAGCCGAATATGAACAACCGGTCGCCGGGCATGCCGGTGCCGACTTGTGGGTTCGGGTTCCTCTCCATGGCGGTGCCGACGAACCTTCACCGGTCACCCACCGTAATGGGCTACCGGGGCCTCAGACCTGCTTTTCACCGTATCGACACCGAATGATCGGCAAGGGTCAGGCCGCCAGTCGGCGAAGGGGCCTGGAGCGGCGGGGGGACGGCGGGCCGGCCGCCGCGGGCGGGGAATCGGCCGGTCCGAAAGAGGCCTCGGCGACGGCGCGAGCGACGGCCGGGGCCTCGGGGACGGTGCGGAAGACGGCCGGTGCCGCGGCGGTGGCCGCGCGGACCTCGGGCCCGTCCGCCGACGTCACGCGGAGGGGTTCCGCCGGGCCCGCGAGCGGCGCGTCCCCGGATCGCGGGCCCGCGCGCAGGAGCGGCGGGCGGAACCCGTAGAAGATCATCATCGGAGCGCGGACCGGATGCGGGTGGCGGCCTCGTACAGCGCGTCCTGGGCCGTGGCCAGCGCCTCCTCGGTCACCGAGGACGCCGCCGCCGCGCCGCGGATCTCCTCGACGAACTCGGCGAGCATCTGCCCGAGCTCGGCGTCGCGGTCGCGGGAGCCGCGGCCCTCCCAGGTGTCGCCCCAGACGCCGCGCAGCCAGTCGTCCTTCCAGCGCTGGGACTCCTCCTTCCAGGCCCGCTTCTGGCGCGCGAACTCCTGCTTCTGCTCCTGCCAGGCGTGCTTCTGCTCGCGCCACGCCCGCCGGTACTCCTCCCGGGCCGAACGCAGGTCCTGGCGGGCCTCGCGCTCGTCCTCACGGGAGTTCTGGCGGACCTCCCGCGCCATCTGGGTCAGCTCGTCGCGCAGGGAGCGGACGGTGTCGCGCACGTCCTCCTTGACCTCGCGCGCGATGTCGCGGACCGACTCGGAGATCTCCTGTTCGAGCTCGGCGAGCTCGTCCATGCGCGCCTCCAGCTCGGCGCGCCCCTTGCCGGTGATGGTGAAGACCTTCTTGCCGTCCACCACCTCGTGGGTGACCAGGCCTTCCTCCTCCAGCCGGGCGAGCCGGGGGTAGATCGTGCCGGGCGAGGGGGAGTACACGCCGAGGAAGCGGTCCTGCAGGAGGCGGATCACCTCGTAGCCGTGCCGCGGGCTCTCCTCCAGCAGCTTGAGCAGGTAGAGCCGGAGGCGTCCATGGGCGAAAACGGGACTCACTGGTCTCTCCTCAGAAGCGTCACATCGGCGGACACCGTGGTGGCCGACAGCGAGGCCATGCCCCCGCCGAGCCGGCCGGACACCGACTTCAACCCGGGGAAGCCGGACTTGCCGAGGCCCGGGAACGAGCTGTGCAGGCGGCCGGACGCCGAGCGCAGCGTCACGTCGCCGTCGGTCTCACCGGGCAGGCGGACGACGATGGCGCCCGACACGCTGTTCAGCGTCACGTGCCCCGTGGGGGTGAGTTCGAGGTCGGCGGTGATGCGGCCGGACACCGTGTTGGCGCGCAGGCGCCGGGGCGTGCCCGCCGCGACGGTGAGCTCGCCGGCGACGCTCGTGAACGACAGGTCGCCGGCCAGGCCGCGGCTCTCGACGGCCCCGGAGACGGTCTCGGCCTCGATCTCGCCGCTCACCCCGTCGAGGACGATCTCGCCGGAGACGCTCTTCACGTTGGTGCGGTTCTCGAAGCCGGCCACCACGGCGGACGCGGAGATCACGCCCGCCTGGACCGGGCAGTCCTTCGGGACGGTCAGCGTGACCGTGGCGGCGCGCCGCCCGGGGCGTAGCCACCCGAGGACGCCGTCCCAGGTGAGGTCCTTGTAGGCCACGGTGAGGCGGCCGTTCTCGTCGTGCTCGACCAGGAGCGGCGGAGGGTCGATGTCGCTGACCTCCAGGCTGGGAGGACCGTCGCTGGCCAGCACGGCGAGGCGGCCCGCGACGATTCGGACGTCCAGCGCGCTCACGGCGTCGAACGTCAGTTGCTCTGGCTTATCGATGGTCCATGTGGGCATGGCCGGCCTCGCCCCTTCGACGGTGTTCCACGGCTAGCTTCCACTAGACACGATATATCGCGTACTCGCGAAACTCAAGATGTATCGCGTTACGCGTTCCGGTGGCCGCCCGAGCCGTCCAGGACGAATCCGGCGGTCGTCAGTCGTCCTCGTCGTCGAGGCGGGCGAGCCAGGTGGCCAGGCGCTCGACGGGCGTCTCGAACTCGGGGTTCAGGTCGACGAACTCGCGCAGCCGCTCGGCCAGCCAGCCGATGCCGACCTCCTCCTCGCCGCGCCGCTCGACCAGCTCTTCGATACCCCTGTCGGTGAAATACATCGCATCTCCAGGCCATGACCAGACATAAGGGGAAGTCCCCCACAGAACCGCCTGTGGGGGACTTCCATTTCCGATGAGACCGCCGGTGGACGGGCCCGCGCGGGGCCCGCGGCCACTAGCTCAGGCTCTCGGCGATGATGTGCTCCAGCTCGGCGTCGTGCGCGGCGTGCGAGCCCACCGCCGGGGAGGAGTTGGCCGGACGCGAGACCCGCCGCAGCCCCCGGCCCCCGAGCAGGCCGGGCTCCTCGGTGAGCTTGAGCGCGAGGTACGGCCACGGGCCCATGTTGATCGGCTCGTCCTGCGCCCAGACCAGCTCGGTGTCCAGGCCGTAGCGCGACAGCTCGGTCCGCAGTTCCTCGGCCGGGAACGGGTAGAGCCGCTCCAGCCGGACGATCGCGACGTCCGTGCGCCCCTGCTTGTCGCGGGCCGCCGCCAGGTCGTAGTACACCCGGCCCGAGCACAGCACCACGCGCCGCACGCCCGAGGGGTCGACCGTGGAGTCGCCGATGACCGGCCGGAACGCGCCCGAGGTGAACTCGACCGTCGCCGACGCCGCCGCCCGGAGCCGCAGGAGCGACTTCGGCGTGAAGACGACCAGCGGACGGTGGCGGTTCGACAGCACCTGCCAGCGCAGCAGGTGGAAGTAGTTCGCCGGGGAGCTCGGCTGCGCGACCGTCATGTTGTCCTGCGCGCAGATCTGCAGGAACCGCTCGATGCGAGCCGAGGAGTGGTCCGGGCCCTGGCCCTCGTAGCCGTGCGGCAGCAGCAGCACGACCGAGGAGCGCTGGCCCCACTTCTGCTCGCCCGACGAGATGAACTCGTCGATGATCGACTGTGCGCCGTTGGCGAAGTCGCCGAACTGCGCCTCCCAGGCCACCAGGGCGTCCGGCCGCACGACGCTGTAGCCGTACTCGAAGCCCATGGCCGCGAACTCCGACAGCAGGGAGTCGTAGACGTAGAACTTCGTGGTGCCCTCGTTGAACGCCTTGAGCGGGGTGTGCTCCTCGCCGGTGACGCGGTTGACCAGCACGGCGTGCCGCTGGCCGAACGTGCCGCGGCGGGAGTCCTGCCCGACGAGGCGGACCGGGTGGCCGTCGATCAGCAGCGAGCCGAAGGCCAGGGCCTCGCCCATCGCCCAGTCGATCTGGTCCTCGGTGACCATCTGGCCGCGGCGCTGGAGCAGCGGGGCCAGGCGCGGGTGGACGGTGAAGCCCTCCGGCAGCGTGAGCTGCGTCTCGACGACCCGCTTGATCACCTCTTCGGAGATGCCCGTCGGGGTGTCGTCGTGCGACCACGGGACGACCTCGCCGGGGGCGGGCTTGACGACCGCGCCCGGCTCCAGGGGCCGCTTCCCGGCCTCGCGCGTCTCGGTGAACGCGCGCTCCAGCTGCTCCTGGTAGTCGCGCAGGGCCTGCTCGGCCTCCTCGACCGTGATGTCGCCCCGGCCGATCAGCGCCTCGGTGTACAGCTTGCGGATCGACCGCTTGGCGTCGATCAGGTCGTACATCAGCGGCTGGGTGAAGCTCGGGTTGTCGGTCTCGTTGTGGCCGCGGCGGCGGTAGCAGATCAGGTCGATGACGATGTCCTTGCGGAACGTCTGGCGGTACTCGTACGCCAGCCGGCCGACGCGGACCACGGCCTCGGGGTCGTCGCCGTTGACATGGAAGATCGGCGCCTGGATCATGCGCGCGACGTCGGTGGCGTACACGCTGGACCGCGACGAGGCGGGCGAGGTGGTGAACCCGACCTGGTTGTTGACCACGACGTGGACGGTGCCGCCGGTGCGGTAGCCGCGCAGCTGCGACAGGTGCAGCGTCTCGGCCACGACGCCCTGGCCGGCGAAGGCCGCGTCGCCGTGCACCAGCACGGGCAGGACGGTGAAGCCTTCCTCGCCGCGCTCCAGAAGGTCCTGCTTGGCGCGGACCACGCCCTCCAGGACGGGGTCGACCGCCTCCAGGTGGGAGGGGTTGGCCACGACCGAGGCCGCGATCTTGTTGCCGTTGGGGGCCGTGAAGTCGCCGGACGCGCCGAGGTGGTACTTCACGTCGCCCGAGCCGTGGGCGCTGCGCGGGTCGAGGTTGCCCTCGAACTCGCCGAACACCTGGGCGTAGGACTTGCCGACGATGTTGGCGAGGACGTTCAGCCGGCCGCGGTGGGCCATGCCGATCACGACCTCGTCGAGGTGCTCGTCGGCCGCGGCGGAGATCACCGAGTCGAGCAGCGGGATCAGCGACTCGCCGCCCTCCAGCGAGAAGCGCTTCTGCCCGACATACTTGGTCTGCAGGAACGTCTCGAACGCCTCGGAGGTGTTCAGCCGGCGCAGGATGTTGAGCTGCTCCTCGCGGCTGGGCTTGGCGTGCGGCTTCTCGACCCGCGCCTGGATCCAGGCCCGCTCCTCGGGGTTCTGGATGTGCATGTACTCGATGCCGACCGTGCGGCAGTACGAGTCGCGCAGGACGCCGAGGATGTCGCGCAGCTTCATCAGCGGCTTGCCGCCGAAGCCGCCGGTCGCGAACTCGCGCTCAAGGTCCCACAGCGTCAGGCCGTGCGACTTGATGTCGAGGTCGGGGTGCTTGCGCTGGTTGTACTCGAGCGGGTCGGTGTCGGCCATGAGGTGGCCGCGCACGCGATAGGCGTGGATCAGCTCGATGACGCGGGCCGACTTGGCGACGTCGTCGTCGTGGCTGGCCGAGATGTCCGCGACCCAGCGCACCGGCTCGTACGGGATGCGCAGCGCCTGGAAGACCTCGTCGTAGAAGCCGTCCTCGCCGAGTAGGAGCCGGTGGATGTTGCGCAGGAAATCGCCGGACTGGGCGCCCTGGATGATGCGGTGATCGTAGGTGCTGGTCAGCGTCATGACCTTGCTGACCGCGAGCCGGTTGAGCGTCTCGGGGGAGGCGCCTTGGTACTCGGCGGGGTACTCCATCGCGCCGACGCCGATGATCGTGCCCTGGCCGGGCATGAGACGCGGGACGGAGTGGACCGTGCCGATCGTGCCGGGGTTGGTCAGGCTGATCGTGGTGCCCGCGAAGTCGTCCACGCCGAGCTTGCCGGCCCTGGCCTTGCGGACGATCTCTTCGTACGCCATCCAGAACTGGCGGAAGTCGAGCGTCTCGGCGTTCTTGATCGAGGGCACGAGGAGCTGGCGGGTGCCGTCGCTCTTCTGCACGTCGATGGCCAGGCCCAGGCCGACGTGGGCGGGCTTGACCAGGGTCGGCTTGCCGTCGATCTCGGCGTAGGAGTGGTTCATGTCCGGCATGGCCGCGAGCGCCTTGACGATCGCGAAGCCGATGAGGTGGGTGAACGACACCTTGCCGCCGCGGCCGCGCGACAGGTGGTTGTTGATGACGATCCGGTTGTCGATCAACAGCTTGGCCGGGACGGCGCGCACGCTGGTGGCCGTCGGGACCGTCAGGCTGAGGTCCATGTTGGCGGCCGTGCGGGCCGCGGCGCCGCGCAGGCGCACTTCCTCGGCCTCGGCCGGGACCGCGACGGCGGGCTTGGCCTTCGGGGCCTGCTCGGACTGCGGGGGAGGTGCCGGAGTCGTCTTGGGCGCCTTGGGGGCGGCCTTGGCCGGTGCGGCCTCGCGTGCCGGAGCCGCCGTGGCGGTGGACGGAAGAGCGGCCTCGGCCGTCTCGCCGTTGACACCACCCGGCACCGGGACGCGGCTCGTACCGGAATCGGGGTTGTAGTCAGCGAAGAAGTTCCACCAGGCACGGTCCACAGACTCCGGGTCCTGGAGGTACTTCTGATACAGCTCGTCGACAAGCCACTCGTTCTGGCCGAAGTTGGCCAGCGGGTTTGTCCGTGACGACTCAGACGACACGGCGGAAATCGCCCTCTTCCGCAGATCGGCGTTGTTGAAATGAGGAACCTGTCCAAGGCTACTCGCCCAAATAGGTGGCGTGTGCGCTCTCGGGCGGGCTCACCGCCCGATCATCCCAGGACCGTTCAAACTGGTCACGCCCGGGTAGTCCGTCCGGGGGGTGAGGTCATGCTCACCTCGGAGGTGAGGTTCCTGCCACGGAGTCGCCAAGGCTTGGCCGGCGGCGCCGCGGCCATGGGCGGGCGGGTCGTGAGGGCCCGCCACGTCTCATTCCATGATACGCGGCGTCTCACCGTGGAGGGGAACGTCTTTAGGAGGGGTCCGCCAGGCGGGACTCGATCCGCACGCCCGGGGTGATCTCGCGCAGGCGGGCGACCAGCTCGTCCCCGGCCGCCGACAGCTCGTCCGCCGGCATCGGCGCGAGCCGCTCCAGCAGGAACAGCGCGTCGGTGGTGGCCTCGGTGATGCGGGTGCGCACGCACTGCCGCCAGTTCCACCGGCGGCAGGTGACCCCGCGGTCGTCCCGCCAGACGACCTCGCCGATCTCGGGGTGGTCGACGACGATCTCGCCCTTGTCCATCGCGTCGAACGGCTCCTCACCGGTCGCACGGACCAGCCGGGCCGTGCCCTCGTAGTGCCCGAGGTCCTCGCCGCCGATGGGCAGGACGTGCCGGACGCTGACCGCGTTGTACGCGTCCACGACGAGATTGATCTCGGGCAGGGGGAGGCGGCGCACCAGGGCGTCCACGGACGGGCGCGTGCGCTGCGGCTTGGCGCCGAACGACCGGTAGGCGTCCTGCCAGGCGGCGATGTTCTCGTGCGACGGCTCCACGGCCGCGGCCGCCGCCTCGGCGAGCCACGCGCGGGAGCGGTCGTCGGAGGGGCCGTTGACCAGCCCGTACGCGCCGATCACGAGCACGCGGAAGTCCGGGCGCAGGTCGGTCACGGCCTCGTCCACCCAGATGGCCTCGATCATGCGCCCACCTTAACGGCCGCGGGCGGCGGTCCCCGCGCGTGGTTCCGGGGACGGCGGTGCGGGCTGCCGCCGTCGGCGCGGGGTGGGCGGTTGTGGGCGTCGTCGTGCTGGCCTCCGCTCTGCTTTACGTACGGGTGCCGCCGTCCGGAGCACACCCCGAGTAGAACAACATTCGGTGACCGGTGCACAATCGACTACGACGGAGGCCGTAGGGAAGGGAGCCGGGATGCGCGACCAGGTGGCCGGTGACGCCGATCCGGGCGCGCGGGCCCGGAAGACCCACAAGAGACGGGTGACGCCGGCCAGTGAGGAGCAGCGCGACGCCTGGCAGAGCGGCGCCCTCCCCGCCGTCGAGCGGGTGCGTCCTGGGCTGTGGTCGATCCCGGTGCCGATCCCGATCAACCCGCTCAGGTACGTCCTGGTGTACGCGCTGGAGCTGCCGGACGGCGTCGCGATCATCGACGCGGGCTGGAACACCGATGAGGCGTACGACGCGCTCGCCGCCGGGCTGAAGGTCGCCGGGTACGAGATGGGCGACGTGCGCGCGGTGCTGGTGACGCACATCCACCCCGACCACTACGGGCTCGCGGGCCGCGTCCGGGAGAACTCGGGCGCCTGGATCGGCCTGCATCCCGCCGACGCGCGCCTGCTGAGCGGCCGGTACGACGACGCGCTGGTCGACGAGCTGATCGCCCGCGAGCGCGTGATGCTGGCCCGCTCGGGCGTGCCGCCGCTCACCGTGGAGGAGCTGAGCGGGGCGTCCATGATGATCCGGCACTACGTGTCGATGGGCCGGCCCGACCGGCTGATCGAGGACGGCGCCGACCTGGACCTGCCCGGCTGGGACCTGCGGGCCGTGTGGACGCCGGGCCACTCGCCCGGTCACCTGTGCTTCCTGTCGCCGTCGCGGCGGGTGCTGTTCTCGGGCGACCACGTGCTGGCGCGGATCACCCCGATCGTGGCGGTCCACCCGCAGTCCGCCCCGGACCCGCTGGCCGACTACCTGGACGCGCTGGCCGCCGTCCGGTACTTCGAGGTGGACGAGGTGCTGCCCGCGCACGAGTACCGCTTCCTGGAGCTGGCCGAGCGGGTCGAGGACGTGATGGCGCACCACGGCAGGCGGCTGGCGGAGATCGAGGCGGCCGTGGCGGGCGCGGACGGCGTCGCCTGCTGGGACGTCACCACGGGTCTGACCTGGTCGCGGCCGTGGGAGACGATCCCGCCGTTCATGCGCAGGGCGGCGACGAACGAGACCCTCGCCCACCTGGTCTACCTGGAGGGCAAGGGCCGGCTGCGCCGCGTGCCGGGCGAGCCGGACCTGTGGTTTCCGGCGACATGATATTCCATGGAATACAAGTAGGGAATATTGACATTACGGTTCGGTCTACGTAGTTTTTCGAGCATGAGCCAGAAGCCCCTGACCCGGCGCCTCCACGTGGATCTCGGCCACGTCGCCGGCGCCCAGTGTCGCCGCGCGCGCTGAGAAGGGCAATCTCTGAGCAGTACCGCACCGGCCCGGAATGGCCGGTGCCGTCGCGGGAACCGGGAGAAGATGAGTGGTGAGCGACAGATGAGCTTCGTGACGTTGGTGGGCAATCCCCGGGAGGGTTCGCGGACGCGGACGGTCGCCGAGCGCGCGGCCGAAGTGATCGCCGGGCGCCTCGGACACCCCGGCGAGCGTGACGTGATCGATTTGGCCGGACTGGCCCCGAGACTGCTGGACCCGCAGCCCCCGGCCGGGGTGCGCGAGGCGCTGGAGCGCGTCGTCGCGGCGAAGGTGCTGCTGGTGGCGAGCCCCACGTACAAGGCGACCTACACCGGGCTGCTGAAGGTGTTCCTCGACCGGCTGAAGCCCGAGGCGCTGGCCGGCGTGACGGCGCTGCCGATCCTGGTCATGGGCGACCCCAAACATTCCCTGGCCGTCGAGACGCACCTGCGGCCGCTGCTGGTCGAGCTCGGCGCGACCGTCCCGACCCCGGGGCTGGCCCTGCTCGAATCCGACATAGCCGCTCCCGAGGAGGTGCTGGGCCGGTGGGCGGACCGGGTGGCACCTCAGATCGCGCTGACCGAAGGCGTGACCGTATGACCGACACGCTGGCCGAGTCGGCCGTCGACAACCAGCGGTTCCGCGAGGCGCTGGCCGTGCACGCGGCCGGGGTCGTCGTCGTGACCGCGTGGACCGACGGCGTGCCGGTCGGCCTCACCGCGACCTCCTTCTCCTCCGTCAGCCTCAACCCGCCGCTCGTTTCCTTCTACGTCGACCAGTCCTCGACCACCTGGCCCTGGCTGCGGCAGGCGGACGGCTTCGCCGTGAACGTCCTCGCCAGCGACCAGGCCGACCTTGCCTCCCGCTTCGCCCGCAAGGGCGTCGACCGGTTCGCCGCGCCCACCACCTGGACGCCGGGGCCGGGCGGGGTGCCGCTTCTGGACGGCGTCTCCGCGCACCTGGTCTGCGAGCCGCACAGCACGGCCGAGATCGGCGACCACATCCTGGTCGTGGGCCTGGTGACCGGAACGCGGGTCGGCTCGCCCGGCCGTCCCCTCATCTACCACCAGGGCCGGTTCGGCCGCTTCACGCCGCACTCCTAGCCATTCCTAACCTTCTTTCCTATTACTCTCGATGACACCGCTCAGGCAAGCCGGGTGGTGCCTCGTCCTGTGGCGAGTGGCAGGTCGAGCACCGTCCGGATGCCCGGCGGGGCCGCGCAGACCGCCGCGATGGAGTTGACGGCGTGCGCCGCAGCACCGGCCAGCCCGTGCGTGACCTCCTCGACCTTGATCATCATCGCTGGGCGGCCCTCGATGTGGATGGCGAAGCCCGGCTCGGGCCAGCGGCGCACCTTGGCGGCGTCGGCCTTGTACACGCACTCGACCGTCATGAACGGCCGCCCCCGGACGAGCCCGGAGAAGATCCACCGCGAGGCGCACACCGTGCCGGGCAGCACCAGCCCGGCGCTGATCTCGAACTCCTCGGCCGCCAGCTCGTACTCGTCGGTCTCCTCGACCTCGTCCAGCCGCACGCCGAGAGCGCCCGCGACGAGCTGGACGCTCTCGGAGAACACCGCCCGCTGCACGTTGCGGAACGGCCGCACGGCCACGGCGTAGTCCTTCGGCGCGCGGCCGAACCCGATCAGGTCCATGACGATCTGCCGGGACGGATGGCCGACGAAGTCGGAGGACTCGCGGACGTAGATGTGGTCGAGGCGGGTGGACAGGCCGCTGAGCGCCAGCGGCAGCAGGTCGCTCATGAAGCCGGGGTTGATGCCTGTGCCGTACACCGACGTGCCGCCCGCCCGGCAGGCGGCCTCCAGCCGCTCGACCACGCCCGGGCCGTACACCTGCGGGTAGATGAAGCCGGTGGTGGTGATGACGTTCTTGCCCGAGGCGAGGATGGCGCAGACCGTCTCCAGGTCGGCCGCGTAGTCGCCGCCGAAGTACGCGGCGGGCAGCGGCATGTGGAGCACGCAGTCTGCCTCGGTGGCGAGGGCGGCGTCGAAGTCGTCGCCGCACAGGACGCCGGTCTCGGGCATGCCCACCAGCGGCCCGGCGTCCAGACCGACCTTGTCGGGGTCGTAGACGAGCACGCCGGCGAGCTCGAACTCCGGCCGCGCGATCACGCTCTGCAGCGCGTAACCGCCGACGGCGCCGGTGGCCCACTGGATCACGCGGAGGGGCGGCTGTGCGGGCATGAGGCCTCCAGCACGGGGGGTTGCGGGGGGCCATGGGAAGAGGGGCCACGTTGACCCAAGGCACCTGCGGGGGCAGAAACTATAGCAGAATTCGACCTGCTCGATCACTATCCGCTACGTGACACGACGCCGGTCCCGGTGGATCGCGGGGCCCGGAGCGCCGGGTGGGAGCGCTGACGCCGGGATATCGTGTGCGGGACCAGAAGATTGTTCTCCTGGGGTGTCCCGGGAGTGAGCGGGCGACCTGCAGCGCCGAGGCGATCCGTGACAATGGGAGGCCATCCTGGCCGAGCAGCCGGCCGACGGCGCTGGGCGAGCGGGCGGGCGCCTCGCTCAAGGCGATGCTCTGACGGCCCAAAGACCCCCCAGCTTTCGCTGATAACAGCAAAAGTTCTGAATCGTCACCAAAAAGGGCTTCACGCAGGTAGCGGAAGTGAACTAACTTCTGCCTCACATCACTCCGATACCGGAGGCCATGTGAAACGCATCCCCGTACGGCCGGAGAACGTCCACCAGGCGGCGCTTCTGCGTCTCCTGCGCGACGGCGGCCGTTCCCGCGCGGAGCTCGGTGACGACATCGAGCTGTCGCGTTCCAAGCTGAACCTCGAGCTCGACCGTCTCATCGAGATGGGGCTGGTCGAGCAGGCCGGGCTGGCCGCCTCCCGCGGGGGCAGGCGGTCCGGCATGGTTCGGCTGTCGCCGCACATGCGGTTCGTCGGCATCGACATCGGCGCCACCTCGGTGGACGTCGCCGTCACCAACGGCGAGTTGGAGATCCTCGGCCACGTGAGTGAGCCGTGCGACGTGCGCGAGGGACCCGCCGTGGTGCTCGACCGGGCGATGGAGCTCGTCGGCAAGCTGCGCGAACAGGGCCTGTTCTCCCAGCTCCACGGAGCGGGGATCGGCGTGCCCGGCCCGGTCAGCTTCCGCGAGGGCGTGCCCGTGGCCCCGCCGATCATGCCCGGCTGGGACCGGTATCCGGTGAAGGAGGCGATCAGCCAGGAGCTCGGCTGCCCCGCCATGGTCGACAACGACGTCAATCTCATGGCCCTGGGAGAGCTCCACGCCGGCCTGGCGCGCCAGGTGGACGACTTCCTGCTCATCAAGATAGGCACCGGTATCGGCTGCGGCATCGTGGTGGACGGCAAGATCTACCGGGGCGTGTCGGGAAGCGCCGGCGACATCGGTCACATGCGGGTCGACGACCAGGGTCCGACCTGCACCTGCGGCAACTCCGGCTGCCTGGAGGCCTACTTCGGTGGCGCCGCCCTCGCCAGGGAGGCCGTCAGGATCGCGCCCCGCTCGCCCTACCTGACCGAGCGGCTCGCCCAGATGGGGCACCTCACCGCCGAGGACGTCGCCGCGGCGGCGGCGCTCGGCGACCCGGCCGCGATCCGGCTCATCCGCGACGGCGGGCGCCAGGCGGGGCAGGTCCTCGCCGGTCTCGTCAGCTTCTTCAACCCCGGCCTCATGATCATCGCGGGTGGGGTGGCCCGGCTGGGTCACGTGCTGCTCGCGGAGATCAGGAGCGTCGTCTACCGCCGGTCGCTGCCCCTGGCCACCGGCAACCTGCCCATCGTCCTGTCCGAGCTGGGGGACGCCGCCGGGGTCATCGGTGGCGCCCGGCTCATCACCGACCACGTCTTCTCCGCCTCATAGCCCCACATAGCCCGCCCGCGCCAAGCTCCGGAAACCCTGACCGTCCCCGGAACGAAGATCCGCCCGCACGGTGGATCGCTCAGCCGACCGTCCACGGATCTTCCGAACACTCCAACTCCCCCAAGCCCCATCCCCATGCCCCGACCCCTTCCGGAGGCCCTGTGAGCGACCTGCTGGTCATGCGCGGGATCGTCAAACAGTTTCCCGGCGTACGCGCCCTCGACGGCGTCGACCTCGACGTCCGCGCCGGCGAGGTGCACTGCCTGCTCGGTCAGAACGGCGCGGGCAAGTCCACGTTGATCAAGATCCTCGCGGGCGCCCACCAGCCCGACGAGGGCACCGTGACGTTCGGCGGCGAGCCGGTCCGCTTCGCCGGTCCGATCGCGGCCATCAAGTCCGGCATCTCGACCATCTACCAGGAGCTCGACCTGGTGGACGGGCTCTCGGTCGCCGAGAACATCTTCCTCGGCCACGAGCAGGCCGCGCTCGGCTTCACCCGCCGGGGCGAGATGAACAAGGCCGCAGCCGAGCTGCTCGGCCGCCTCGGGCACGGCGAGATGCGTCCCGGTACGGAGGTCGGCCGCCTGCCCGCCGCGGGGAAGCAAATCGTTAGCATGGCCCGCGCACTGTCGCACCAGGCGAAGCTGATCGTCATGGACGAGCCGTCGGCCGCGCTCGCGCACGACGAGGTCGGGAACCTGTTCCGCGTGATCAGGGACCTGACCGCGGAGGGCGTCGCCGTGGTGTACATCTCCCACCGGCTGGAGGAGATCCGCGAGATCGGCGACCGCGTCACCGTGCTGAAGGACGGACGGACGGCCGCCGTCGGACTGCCCGCCCGCGACACCTCGACCTCCTCGATCGTCTCGCTGATGACCGGCCGGGACGTCGCGTACGTCTTCCCGCCGCGCCCGGAGCCCGGGGCCCACGACGGCAAGCCCGAGGTGCTGAAGGTCGAGGGTCTCACGCTGCCCGGCCACTTCGCCGACGTGTCGCTCACCATCCGGGAGGGCGAGATCGTCGGACTGGCCGGCCTGGTCGGCTCGGGACGGTCGGAGGTCGTGGAGACGATCTACGGCGCGCGCCGCCCGTCCGCGGGCACGGTCGTGCTCGCCGGGGACCGCGTGCCCGCGGGCAGCACGTCCAAGGCCGTGCAGATGGGCATGGGCCTGGCTCCCGAGGAGCGTAAATCCCAGGCGCTGCTGATGAACGAGTCCGTCGCGCGCAACATCACGATCGCCGGTCTCTCCAAGTACGCCAAGCTGGGCTGGGTGGACCGCCGGGGCGAGAACACCGAGGCCGCGCGGCTGGTCCAGACGCTCGACATCCGGCCGGGAGATCCCCGCAAACCGGTCAGGACCCTTTCGGGCGGCAACCAGCAGAAGGCCGTGTTCGCCCGATGGCTCGTCGAGGGGCGCAAGCTGCTCCTCCTGGACGAGCCGACCCGGGGCGTCGACGTCGGCGCCCGGGCCGAGTTGTACGCCGTGGTCCGGCGACTGGCGGACGAGGGCGTGGGCGTGCTGCTGGTGTCCAGTGAGGTCCCCGAGGTGCTCGGGCTGGCCGACCGGGTGCTGGTGCTTCGCGAGGGCAAGGTCATCCACGAGTCCGACGCCCGCGAACTCGACGAATCACGCGTACTAGACATGATCATGGAAGGGAGCGCGCTGTGACGAACGCACGCGCGTCGGGCGGCGGCACTTCTAGCACGCCCCCACCGGCCGACGGGCACGCACGCATCGAGGGCAAGGCGGGTTCCGCCAAGGCGCCCGGCGTGTTGAGCAAGGTGGGCCAGGCGCGGCACCTCGGCCTCGTCGTGGCGCTGGCGCTGCTGGGCATCGTCGGCCTGGTCACCGTGCCGGACGCCTTCGCCACCTCGTCCAACCTCGTCAACATCCTGGCCCTGGCCTCGACGATCGGCGTCATCACCGTCGGCGCGACGTTCGTCATCATCGGCGGCGGCATCGACCTGTCGGTGGGCGCCGTCATGGCCCTGGCATCCGTGTGGGCGACGACGCTGGCCACCCAGTCGTACGGGCCGGTCGTGATGATCATCTGCGCCGTCGTCGTCGGCACGGGCGCGGGCCTCGTCAACGGCTTCCTCATCTCCTACGGGCGGATGGTGCCGTTCATCGCCACCCTCGCGATGCTCGTCGCCGCCCGCGGTCTCGCCCAGCGCATGTCCGACCGCAGGACCCAGCTCGTCCGGCCGGACAACAACGCGATCGTGGAACTGTCGACCACCCGGGTCCTCGGACTGCCGATCCTGGTCTACATCTTCGCGGCCGTGGTGATCGTCGGATGGATCGTGCTCAACCGCACGACCTTCGGACGGCGCACCTACGCGGTCGGCGGCAACCCTGAGGCCGCCCGCCTCGCCGGCATCAACGTACGGAGCCACACCCTGCTGCTGTACGCGCTGTCCGGCCTCTGCTGCGGCATCGCCGCCGTTCTCATCATGGCCCGCACCACCACGGGCTCCAGCACTCACGGCGATCTGTACGAGCTCGACGCGATCGCCGCCGTGATCATCGGGGGCACCCTCCTCACCGGTGGCCGGGGAACCATCATCGGCTCGATCCTCGGGCTTTTGATCTTCACGGTCATCACCGACCTGTTCATCCTCAACGGCCTCAACACCAGTGACCAGCTCATCGCCAAGGGGCTGATCATCGTGATCGCCGTCCTCCTGCAGCGCAGAAGCCTGGAATCGCGAACCTAGGGCGCGCGGGCGGGATCCGCGTCCCCGGGGCCGACCACCCGGGGACCCGCGGCCGGTTCGCCGTGCCCGCAAGAACGGCGAACCCCCGCGAAACCCCGCAGATCGGTCAGGCCCGCAAGCCCTGAACACCTGAACAACCGGATCCACCCGTGGCGAGGCCCGGTAACCCCCAAAGAAGGAGACATTTCACATGGAAAAGCGCGTCGCCAGGCGAGGATTCCTCGTCAGCGGAGCCGTCATCGGCGCAGGGGCCCTCGTGAGCGCCTGCACGAGCAACGAGCCCGCCGCCGCTGCCCCCACCACGGCGGCCCCGCAGGAGACCACCGCCGGCACCGGTAACGACGAGCCGGGCACCAAGGTCGTCATCGGCTTCTCGGCCCCGGCCGCCGACCACGGCTGGATCGCGGCCATCGCCAAGAACGCGGCCGACGAGGCCAAGAAGTACACCGATGTCGAGTTCAAGCCCGTCGAGCCGACCAACGACATCAACCAGCAGATCTCGGCCGTGGACTCGCTCATCGCGGCCAAGGTCAGCGCGCTGGTCCTGCTGCCCAACGACGGCGGGCAGCTCAACCAGGTCGCCCGCAGGGCGATGGACGCCGGCATCCCGGTGATCAACCTCGACCGCGTCTTCCCCGACAAGCTGTCCTACCGGACCTGGATCGGTGGCGACAACTACGGCATGGGCGTGGCCGCCGGCAACTACATCGGCAAGACGCTGAAGGACAAGGGCGTCTCCAACCCGGTGATCCTGGAGATCCAGGGCATCGCGACCCTCCCGCTCACCCAGGACCGCAGCAAGGGCTTCGCCGACGCGCTGAAGAGCTACGGCTTCAGCGTCACCGCGCAGCAGGACGCGAAGTTCACCGTCGAGTCCGGCACCCAGGTGGCGAGCAACCTGCTCCAGGCGCACAAGAAGATCGACGCGATCTGGAACCACGACGACGACCAGGGCATCGGCGTCCTGGCCGCCATCAAGGAGGCCAACCGCAGCGAGTTCTTCATGGTCGGCGGCGCCGGCTCGGCCAACGCGATGCGCGAGATCCAGGCGGACAGCGGCGTGCTCAAGGCGACGGTGACCTACAGCCCGACGATGGCCGGCTCGGCGATCAAGCTCGCCCGGCTCATCGCGCAGGGCAAGGGCCTCAGCGACCTGGTCGAGCGGCAGGTGCCGCAGTCGATCACGCTGGCATCGGAGACCATCACCAAGGAGAACGTGGCCCAGTACCTGCCGCTCGGCTTCGAATCCTAATTCTCGGGGGTCTTACGTGAGTGACAACAGGCCGGCGCTCGGGGTCGGCATGGTCGGGTACGCGTTCATGGGGCGCGTGCACTCCCAGGCGTGGCGCAGCGTCGACGCGTTCTTCGACCTGCCGGTCGCGCCGGTCATGGCGGTGCTGTCCGGTAGGTCCGAGGACCGCACCGCCGCCGCCGCGGCCCAGCTCGGCTGGGCCGCGGTCGAGCACGACTGGAAGGAGCTGATCAAGCGGGACGACGTCGACATCGTCGACGTGTGCACCCCCGGCGACTCCCACGCCGAGATCGCCATCGCCGCCCTGGAGGCGGGCAAGCACGTCCTGTGCGAGAAGCCGCTGGCCAACACCGTCGCCGAGGCCGAGGCCATGGCGACGGCGGCCGAGCGGGCCGCCGAGCGCGGCGTGCGCAGCATGGTCGCGTTCAACTACCGGCGCGTGCCCGCGGTCGCGCTGGCGCGGCGGTTCGTGGCCGAGGGCCGCCTCGGCGAGATCCGCCACGTGCGGGCGCAGTACCTGCAGGACTGGATCGTCGACCCCGAGTTCCCCCTCGTGTGGCGGCTCCAGCGCGACAAGGCCGGGTCCGGCGCGCTGGGCGACATCGGCTCCCACATCGTGGACACGGCCCAGTTCGTCACCGGCCAGAAGCTGACCGGCGTCTCCGCCCTCACCGCGACGTTCATCGGCGAGCGGCCCATGGCCGAGGAGTCCGAGGGCCTGGCCGCCGGTGCCGGCGAGGCGGGCGGGACGGGCACCGTCACCGTGGACGACGCGGCGGTGTTCATCGGACGGCTGTCCGGCGGCGGCCTCGCGTCCTTCGAGGCGACCCGCTTCGCCGCCGGACGCAAGAACGCCATGCGCATCGAGGTCAACGGCTCGCTCGGCAGCCTGTCGTTCGACTTCGAGGCCATGAACGAGCTGTGGTTCCACGACCACACCCTGCCCGCCGAGGAGGCCGGGTTCCGCCGCATCTACGTCACCGAGTCGGGACACCCGTACGCGGGGGCGTGGTGGCCGCCGGGGCACGGGCTCGGGTACGAGCACACCTTCAGCCACGAGGTGAAGGACTTCCTGGAGGCGATCGGCAACGGCACCGACCCCGAGCCCTCGTTCGCCGACGGGCTGCGCGTTCAGCGGGTGCTCGCCGCGGTCGAGCAGAGCGCGGCGAACGAGAGCCGCTGGACGCCCGTCACCGAGTGATCCCCACCCGACCGATCCGGGCGGGCGGCCCAAGGCGCGGGTCGCCCGCCCGGATCTCCCACGTGAGCCGGGCCACGCGGGGCAGGCCATGTGGAGCCATGCAAGCTTTGCGGAGAAGGAAGGAGAGGGGTCATGACGCGACCGATCACGCTGTTCACCGGCCAGTGGGCCGACCTGCCGTTCGAAGAGGTGTGCCGCCTGGCCGGCGAGTGGGGGTACGACGGCCTGGAGATCGCCTGCTGGGGTGACCACTTCGAGGTCGACAAGGCCCTGGCGGACGACTCGTACATCCCGCGCAAGCTGGAGGTCCTGGAGAAGTACGGGCTGAAGGTCTGGGCGATCTCCAACCACCTCGTCGGGCAGGCGGTCTGCGACAGCCCGATCGACGAGCGGCACAAGGGCATCCTGCCGGCGCGCATCTGGGGCTCGGGCGACCCCGAGGAGGTCCGCCGGGCCGCCGCCGAGGAGCTGAAGGACACCGCCCGCGCCGCCGCCAAGCTCGGCGTGAACACGGTCGTCGGTTTCACCGGGTCGTCCATCTGGAAGACCGTCGCGATGTTCCCGCCGGTCTCCCCGGCGATGATCGACGCCGGCTACCAGGACTTCGCCGACCGCTGGAACCCGATCCTCGACGTGTACGACGAGGTCGGCGTGCGGTTCGCCCACGAGGTCCACCCGAGCGAGATCGCCTACGACTACCACACCACCGTGCGCACGCTGGAGGCCATCGGCCACCGTCCCGCGTTCGGCCTGAACTGGGACCCCTCCCACATGGTGTGGCAGGAACTCGACCCGGTCGGGTTCATCCTCGACTTCGCCGACCGCATCTACCATGTGGACTGCAAGGACGCCAAGGTGCGCACCGGCGACGGCCGCAAGGGCCGCCTGGCGTCCCACCTGCCCTGGGCCGACCTGCGCCGCGGCTGGGACTTCGTGTCCACCGGCCGGGGAGACGTGCCCTGGGAGGACTGCTTCCGCGCCCTCAACGCGATCGGCTACGAGGGCCCCATCTCGATCGAGTGGGAGGACGCCGGCATGGACCGCCTCGACGGCGCCCCCGAGGCCCTGAGCTTCGTCAAGGGCCTCAACAAGATCACGCCGCCGGCCGCCGCGTTCGACGCCGCGTTCTCCTCGGAGTGACCGGCGGAGAGCCGTCCACAGCGTGACCGCGGGCTCCCCGGGCCGCACGACCGGCCCGGGGAGCCGCACGCTGCCGACGGCTCGGTCAAAGGTCGGGCGACGCTCAGCCGACGCTCAGCCGAAGCTCAGTCGAAGACGACGACCTGCCGCAGCGCCTCGCCGCCGCGCAGGGCCGCGGCGGCGTCGTTGAGGTCGGCGAGCCGGATGCGCGAGCTGATCATGCTCTCCAGGTCGAGCTTGCCCGCCTTCCACAGGTTCACCAGGAACGGGAAGTCACGCCGGACGTCGCTGCCGCCGTACAGCGAGCTGAGCAGGTTCTTGCCCTCGAACAGCAGGGCGAACGCCGACAGTCGCACCAGGTCGTCCATCGCCCCGGCACCGACCACGACGACGTCGCCGCCGCGCCGGGTCGCCTGCCAGGCGGACATGATGGTCGCCGACTTCCCGACGACCTCGAACCCGTAGTCGAACCCCCGGCCGCCGGTCAGCGAGCCGACCGCCTCCGCGAGCTGATCCGGAGTGCAGACGTCGGTCGCGCCGACCTTCCTGGCCAGCTCATGCTTGGACGTCAGCGGGTCGACCGCGAGGATCTTCGTGGCCCCCGACACCCGCGCGCCCTGGATCACCGACAGCCCCACGCCGCCGCAGCCGATCACCGCCACGGTGGCGCCCGGCCTGACCTTCGCCGTGTTGATCGCCGCGCCGACGCCGGTCGTGATGCCGCAGCCGATCAGCGCCGCGACCTCGAACGGCACGTCGGAGTCCACCTTGACCGCGCCCTGCCAGGGCACCACGATCTCCTCGGCCCAGGTGCCGCAGCCCGTCATGCCGAACGCCGGGGTGTCCCCGCCGAACCGGAACCGGGCCAGCGAGAAGCTCTGCACCAGGTAGGTCGTGCACAGGTACGGCTGGCCGGCCGCGCAGTTCGGGCACGCGTCGCACGCGGGCGTCCAGTTCACGATCACGTGGTCGCCCGGCTCGACCGTGGTGACGTGGTCGCCGACCTCCGCGACCTCGCCCGCGCCCTCGTGCCCCGGGACCAGCGGCAACGGCATGGGCAGCACACCCGTCATCACCGACAGGTCGGAGTGGCAGACGCCGGTCGCCTTGATCTTCACCCGGACGTCCGACGGGCCCACGGGGGTGAGGGTGACGTCGTCGCGGATGTCCAGCTTGCCGTCGCCGACGGCGTGCAGCAGGGCGGCTCGCATCGGGCAGACCTCCTTGTTCCTTGGCGGGGTCCTCGGGACTGTGGGGAGCGGCTCAGTCCGCCTGAAGGGAGAGCGCGGCCTTCGGGCAGGAGCGGACGGCGTGGCGGACGCGGTCGAGTGCCTCGGGCGGCGGCTCGGGCAGCAGGACGTGCAGGTTGTCCTCGTCGTCCACCTCGAAGACGTCCGGGGCCAGGCCCATGCAGACGGCGTTGGCCTCGCAGACGTCGTAGTTCACCTTGATCTTCATCGGAGCCCTCCTCGCGGTGGTTCTGCGCTGTCGACGCGAGCCTAGGCCGTCGCGCCGGTGGCGAGCCTACGGTGATCGCTGAACACCGCGCCTCGCGTGAGGGTTCGCGCACGCCGGTTCACGCAGGAAAGTAGAACACGTTCCAACAGGGGCGGCAAGAAGCGTTGGAATATTGTTCCAGAGCCTTTGGATCAGGGGTGGGGGCACGCATCGGGCGGTTCGAGCGTTGTAGATAGGGTGCAGCAGCGTTGCCGTACACAAGGGAAAAATCATGACTGAAATGTCGTTCCCGGCGGACCTGCGTCATGCGGCCGAGCGTGCCAAGGGCTTCATGCCCAAGGACGAAGGGCTGGCCCTCTTCGAGACCGCATGCGTGTACGGCCCGCGCGGGCCGATCTGCGAGATCGGCACCTACTGCGGCAAGTCCGCGATCTACCTGGGCGCCGCCGCCCGCGAGATCGGCACGGTCGTCTTCACCGTCGACCACCACCGCGGCTCGGAGGAGATCCAGCCCGGCTGGGCCCACCACGACCCCACCCTCATGGACCCGCGCTTCGGCAAGATGGACTCCCTGCCGTTCTTCCGCGCCGCCATCGCCTCGGCCGGGCTGGAGGACCAGGTCATCGCCATCGTCGGCCGCTCGGAGGTCGTCGCGCGGTACTGGCGCACCCCGCTCGCCATGCTGTTCATCGACGGCGGCCACTCCGAGGACCCCGTCACCAAGGACTACGAGGGCTGGGCGCACCACGTCATCCCGGGCGGCGCCCTGGTCTTCCACGACATCTACCCCGACCCCAAGACCGGCGGCCAGGCCCCGTACCGCGTCTACCAGCGCGCCCTCGCCGGCGGCGAGTACAAGGAGACCCGAGCCCAAGGCTCCCTACGCGTCCTGGAACGCGTCGCCACCCCCTGACCCGGGGACCGGTTCCGGGGAGCCCGCCGCGGTCACGGCGGGCTTCCCCGGCGGGGTCCGGCTGCGCGGGCGCTCAGGCTTCGGGGGCCGCCTCCGGGGAAGCGGTGTACGCGGCGATGACGCGCTCGGCCGCGGCCGTGGCCGTCGCCTCGTCCGCGCCGGCGGCGATGTCGGCGTCGCGCCAGCGCTCGCCGCTCAGCGTGAAGAACCGCTTGCCCTCGTCGGAGGCGATCCATTCGGCGGCCGCGTCGGGGGTGACGCCCCGGCCGGAGCCGAGGTGGGTGGCCAGGCCCATGAGCCCCGAGTCCCAGCCGATGCCGACCGCGCCGGGGCCGAACGTATCCCAGTGGCCGTCCACGTCGCTCGCGAGCACGATGTGCTGCAGCTCGAACCGCGTGCCGTCGGCCTCGGGGGAGACGGTCACCTCGATCCAGCTCATGCCGCCGCCGTGCTCCCAGGTGGCGGCGAAGCTCTTCGGCGGGTCGCACCGCTCGACGGTGCCGCCGGCGTTGCCCTCGAACTGGTAGCGGCCGCCGACGCGCAGGTCGCCGCTGACGGGCAGGAACCAGCGCGGGATGCGCTCGGCGTTCGTGCAGGCGTCCCACACGTCTTCCACCGTGGCGTCGTAGACCTGGCTGATGGTGAGGACGCGCGCCTCACCCGCGTCGAGAACGCGCGTGCCGAGGTGGCGCTGGACCGCGTTGATCTGCTCGGAGACTTCCATCGTTCAATCCTCTGGTTCGGGGTCGTGGCCGTGACCGCGCAGCCGGCGTTCGCGCTTGCCGCGGGCCAGTTCCGTTCCCAGCGCGTCGAGCTTCGGGGCCCAGAAGCGCCGGAAACGGTCGAGCCAGGCGTCGACGTCGCGCAGCGGCTCGGAGTTCACCGCGTACAGGCGGCGCACTCCGTCCGGGCGTACGGTCGCGAAGCCGTTGTCCCGCAGCACCTTCAGATGCTGCGAGACGGCAGGCTGCGAGATCTTGAACTCCTCCTGGATGACCGCGCAGACCGCGCCGGAGGTCTTCTCGCCGTCGGCGAGCAGTTCGAGAATCCTGCGCCGCACCGGGTCGCCGAGCACATCGAACGCATGCACCCCTAGTTTCTACAGCTCCCCACTTATATAAGTCAAAACGTATATTACGAGGATCAGGTGCGGCTCGACGCCCGCGAGCAGCCGCAGGAGCCCGGGTCCACGACCGGGACGACGTACCGTCCGGCCTGGCGGAACAGGTCGGAGCCCGGCGTCGTGTCCGACAGCGCGTCGGCGGCCAGGATCACGGCGGCCGCGGTGTACGCCGACTGCTCGTGGGGGAACCACGCCCTGTTCACGAACTGCCAGCCCGTCCAGTACGACCCGTTCTCGTGGCGCATGTGCTGCATCTCACCGAAGACGGTGAGCGCACGCTCCCGGTCACCGGCGGCGTCCAGCGTCATGGCCAGCTCGCAGGACTCCGCGCCCGTCACCCACGGCTGGTCCGACACGCACCGCACGCCGAGGCCCCGCTCGACGAACGTCTCCCACTGCCGGTCGAGCCGTTCCCGCGCCCCCGGGCCGCGCACCGCGCCGCCGAGGATCGGGTAGTACCAGTCCATCGAGAACCGGCTCTTGTCCGCGAACGCCTCAGGGTGCGCGGCGAGCACGTGCCCGAGCCGGTCGGCGGCCAGTTCCCAGTCCGGGTGCGGGTCGCCCAGGTGCTCGCCGAGCAGCACGCCGCACCGCAGCCCCTGGTAGATGGACGAGCACCCCGTCAGCAGCGCGTACGTCGCCGGGACGCCCGACGGCGAGCGTTCCCAGATGATCTCGCCGCGCGGGGTCTGCAGGTCGACGACGAAGTCCAGCGCCCTCCTGACCACCGGCCACATGGCGCGGGTGAAGTCCTCGTCGCCGGTCACCAGCAGGTCGTGCCACACGCCCACCGCGACGTACGCGGCATGGTTGCTCTCGCCGTTCGCCTCGGCGGCCTCGCCGCGCACCATCTTCGCCGGCCACGAGCCGTCGGGCCGCTGGGCGCGCGCCAGCCAGTCGTACCCCTTCCTGGCCTCGGCGTTCAGGCCCGCGACGGTCATCGCCATCAGGCACTCGACGTGGTTCCACGCGTCGACGTGCCCTTCCGGCCACGGGACGCCGCCGTCCGCCTCCTGGACGGCCGCGATGCTGTGCGCGGTCGCGACGACCTGCTCCGCCGTGATCACCCCAGGGACGGCCGGCACCGCGGCCCGCCCCGCGGTCAAGCGGGCTTCCGGACGTAGAGGACCACGCTCTTCCCGATGAGGGGGTTGAGCACGGACTCCGCGATCCGGGTCAGGGCGGGACGTTTCATGATGTCCCAGACGAGCAGCTCGTGGTACGCCTTGGCCAGCGGATGGCCGTCGTTGTCGACGCCCACCGCGCACTTGATCCACCAGTACGGGGAGTGCAGCCCGTGGGCGTGGTGGTGCGGGCCGACGACCAGACCCGTCGCCTTCAGCTTGGCGGACAGCTCGGCCAGCGTGTAGATGCGCACGTGCCCGCCGGGAGCGGTGTGGTACGCCTCCGACAGCGCCCAGCAGATGCGCTCGGGAAGGAAGCTCGGCACGGTGACCGCCGCGAGCCCGCCCGGCTTCAGCACCCGGTGGATCTCGCGCATCGCGGCCATGTCGTCCGGGATGTGCTCCAGCACCTCGGCCGCGATCACCCGGTCGAACGACGCGTCGGGGAACGGCATGGCCAGCGCGTCGCCGGTCACGGTCTCGGCGGTGGCCTCCGGCGGCGCCTCCCCGGCCGTCTCCATGGCCGCGAACATGCTCGCCACGCTCTTCAGCTCGTCCGTGTCCTGGTCGAAGGCCACCACGTCCGCGCCGCGCCGCAGGACCTCGAAGGCGTGACGGCCGCCGCCGCACCCGAGATCCAGTACGCGGACGCCGGGCCCGACCGGCAGCCGCCGGAAGTCGACGGTCAGCACCTACCGCTCCCCTTTCACCGTCTGGTCCGTTTCGCTCCGCGCGTTCGCCGCGCGGGCGTTCACCGCTTCGCGTGCGCGTTCTCACGGGCCGCGATCGCCTCGCGGTAGGCCTCGACGGTGCGCTTGGCCACGACGTGCCAGGTGTAGCGCTCCATCACCCGGTCGTAGCCGGCCCTGCCCACCCGCTCGCGCTCCGCGGGCGAGTCGAGCAGCCGTAGCAGCGCCGCGGCCAGCTCCTCGGGGTCGCCCGGCGCCACCTGCACGGCCGCGTCCCCGACGACCTCGGGCAACGCGCCCGTACGGCTGGCGACCAGCGGCGTCCCGCACGCCATGTGCTCGACGGCCGGCAGCGAGAAGCCCTCGTACAGCGACGGCACGACGGAGATCTCCGAGGTGGCGATCAGCTCGCCCAGCTCGTCGTCGGAGATGCCGTGGACGAACCGGACGCGGTCGCCGAGCGTGAGCTCCTGGACGAGCTTCTCGGTGGGACCGCCCGCCGTCGGCTTGCTGACGACGGTGAGGTGCACGTCCCGCTCGGTGGCGAGCTTGGCCACGGCGCGCAGCAGCGTGGCGACGCCCTTCATCGGCGAGTCGGCGCTGGCGACGGCCACGATCGACCCCGGGCGCTTCGGCAGGTGCGGGCGCGGGTGGAAGTAGCGGGTGTCCACGCCCAGCGGGATCAGCCGCATGCTGCTCTGCGGCACGTTGAAGTCGCGGTGGATGTCGGCCAGGCTCGACTCGCTGACCGTGAGGATCGGCTTCAGCCTCGGCGCGACGATGCTCTGCATGCGGACGAACCCGTACCAGCGGCGCAGCGAGAGCTGCCTGCGCCACGGCGCGGCCTTCAGCTCGATGCGCCGGTCCACGCTGATCGGGTGGTGGATCGTCCCGACGACCGGCAGCAGCTTCTGGATGCCGAGCAGGCCGTATCCCAGCGTCTGGTTGTCCTGGACGATGTCGAACTCGCCGTGGCGCATCTTCAGCTCGCGCAGCGCGCGCAGGCTGAACGTCAGCGGCTCGGGGAAGCCGGCCGTCCACATCGTGGCGACCTCGAGGACGTCGATCCAGTCGCGGTACTCGGCGAGCCTGGGGGTGCGGAAGGGGTCCTCGTCGCGGTACAGGTCCAGGCTCTCCAGCTTGTTGAGGACGACGCCCTCGTCCAGCTCGGGGTAGGGCGGGCCGGAGATGACCTCGACGTGGTGCCCGAGCGCGACGAGCTCGCGGCTGAGGTGGCGCAGGTAGACGCCCTGTCCGCCGCAGGTGGGTTTGCTCCGGTACGACAGCAGGGCGACGCGCAGCCTGCCCTCGTGCTCTCGCCCGTCGTCTGCAACCTGCACGGACACCCCTTTCGAGAGCGGTGCTCGGTACCCTCGCGGGGCATGCACCCGCGAAGGCCGATCTTAGCCGTGACCCTACCATCTGGTAACTGACCCGCCCTTAACATGGAATTGTGCCTCAAACCGCCCCTATGCCCCGCGAACTGGGCGGTCACCCCGACCGAGCGTCGCTCGGTAGAACTGGTTCTAGAGTCGCCGGCCGTGAGATCGTGAGCGGCCCATGGCGCTTGCCCGGGACCTGAGAGGTACATTCGCGTCTTACAGCTCATAGTTCGGGCGAAGCCACCCAAGCCGCCTAGCCCGGAGACCAAGGAGGACCCGTTGGCCAGGCGTGCGCTGATCACCGGCATCACCGGGCAGGACGGCTCCTACCTCGCCGAGCACCTGCTCGACCGGGGGTACGACGTCTGGGGCCTCGTCCGCGGCCAGGCGAACCCGCGCGTCGCCCGCGTCCGCAGGCTGCTGCAGAACGTCGAACTCGTCCGCGGCGACCTGCTCGACCAGGGCTCGCTCATCTCCGCGGTCGAACGCGTCCAGCCCGACGAGGTCTACAACCTCGGCGCCATCTCGTTCGTCCCCATGTCCTGGGAACAGGCCGAGCTGACCGCCGAGGTCACCGGCATGGGCGTCCTGCGCATGCTGGAGGCCATCCGGGTCTGCTCCGGAATCACCTCCTCACGCAACCCCGGATCCGGGCAGATCCGCTTCTACCAGGCGTCGTCCTCCGAGATGTTCGGCCAGGTGCGCGAGACCCCGCAGAACGAGCGCACCCCCTTCCACCCGCGCTCGCCGTACGGCGTGGCCAAGGCGTACGGGCACTTCCTCACCCAGAACTACCGCGAGTCGTACGGCATGTTCGCCGTCTCCGGCATCCTCTTCAACCACGAGTCGCCCCGGCGCGGCGCCGAGTTCGTCACCCGCAAGGTCACGCTCGGCGCCGCCCGCATCAAGCTCGGCCTCGCCTCCGAACTGCGCCTCGGCAACCTGGAGGCCCGCCGCGACTGGGGGTACGCCGGCGACTACGTCCAGGCCATGCGCCTGATGCTCCAGGCCGCCGCCCCGGAGGACTACGTGATCGGCACCGGCCAGACGCGGTCGGTCCGCGAGCTCGTCGTCGCGGCGTTCGAGGCGGCCGGGCTCGACTGGGAGCGGTACGTCGTCGCCGACCAGGCACTCCACCGGCCCGCCGAGGTGGACCTGCTGTGCGCGGACCCGAAGAAGGCCCGCGTCCAGCTCGGCTGGGAACCGTCGGTGTCATTCGAGGAGCTCGTCGCGATGATGGTCGACTCAGACATCCGCCTCCTCTCAGAGGGCAGCGACCCAGAACAGGACTCCTCCTGGTAGCCCGCGTGCCGGTTACGCTCAGCCGATCCAGGCGCCTGTGGTGAAATTTCCGACGTTGATCGCCATCACCGGGAGCATCACCGCCATGCTCACGTACCAGACCCACGGCCGCCGCACCGCCACGACGCCGAGGGCGATCCACAGCGGGAACCACGTGAGCGACGACGCGCGTCCGACCGACATTTGAACTCCTCCCCGGCCTGAAGCTGAAGGCCGGAGATTCTCCCGTCGCGTCGTGGTCAAGCGGCGCGCGGGGGTTGACGTTTCGCAGACCGGGCAGCCCCGAGGTCTCCACGTCCTGACACCACAGTTCCTGCGGCGTTGCGAATGTTGATCGCGGCGTTGGTGTCGGCGTGGCCGGTCCACCCGCACGCAGGGTTGGTGCAGGAGAACCGGGTGCCGTCACGGGAGGCCGGGTCGCGGTGCCCGCACCGGTGGCAGGTCTGCGAGGTGCCCGGGGCGGGGACCTTCACCACCAGCCCGCCGCGATCACGGGTCTTGTACTCCAGCAG
>NZ_JBFBCI010000041.1:0-85012 GCF_040683095.1 Sphaerisporangium sp. NPDC051017 | reverse complement strand
GCTGCCGTACGGCAGCGCGCCTTCCCTGCCTCAGGAAGCCCTGCAGGCGATCAGCGACTTGGTGAACCCGGCGAAGCGCTCGGCGATCAGCGTGGAGTCGGGGAAGTAATGCCGCATATGAGTACGGCTCATCAGCTCGACCTCCATCACCAGAGGCAGCGCCTCGGCCCGGGTACGGGGGCGCTTGCCCCACGCCGACAGAGGCCACTTGGCGGCGATGGTCGTCTGCACCGGCAGCGGCAGGAACTGGAACAGCGGGAACACCCAGTGCGGCTCGACCGGGAAGTACAGGTGGGGCACCTGCACCCAGTGGCGATCCGAGAGCATGTGGACGGAATCGGCGAACCGCCTGCGCATCTCGTGCCCGCCGACGTGCTCCATCACCGAGTTGGAGAAGACCAGGTCGAACCGGCGGCCGGTGATGTGGGGCGGCAGAGCGCAGGCGTCACCGATCTCCATGGTCACCCAGTCGGGCAGCACGTCGTCGGCGACGCCCTTGACCGGCGGCTCGGGGTTGACCAGATGCACGTGGGCGGGTCGCACCGGAGATCGGGTCCAGGTGCGCACGGTGCCGCCTAGATCGATGACCTCCATCCGCGCGAGGTCGGGGAACCGTTCCAGCAGCATTCCCATGCGCTTGGCGCGGAATCCCGTGTTCAAGGAGTTCGGCTGGCCTATCAGACGCGAGCGCACGCCCTTGCCGCGGTCCGGACGTACTTCGTCTACCGACGTCATCTCTGGTTCCCGTCTCGCTGTGGTCACTTCTTCGCCCGGAGGCCCGCGCGGCGGGCCTCGGCGTAGATCTCCCCGAGGGCGCTCATGTGCCGTTCGGGAGAGAAGCGGGCGTTCGCCGTCATACGCGCGGACCTGCCCATCGACAGGCTTTTCTGCGGGTCGCGCAGCAGGGCCAGCGCCGCGGACGCCAGCTCCATGGGGACCTCCGGGGGCACCAGCCGCCCGGTGGCGCCGTCGGTGATGAGCTCGCCGATGCCGCCGACCGCCGTGCCGATCACCGGGACGCCGCAGGAGAACGCCTCCAGGATCGTCATCGGCTGGTTCTCGTGCCAGCGGGACGGCACGAGCAGGGCGGTGGCCGAGCGGACGAGCTCCAGCACCTCCTCGCGCGACCTGCGGCCGAGGAAGGTGACGCGGCCGGGTACGAGGTCGGCGGCCATCTTCTCCAGCCGCTCGCGGTCGGGCCCCTCCCCCGCGATGACCAGCCGCGCGTCCGCGCCGAGCAGGCTCATCGCGCGGATCGCCGTGTCGACGCCCTTGCCCTCGTGCAGGCGGCCGACGCACACCAGCGGGCCACCCGGCTCGGTCTTCTGCGGCGGGTCGGAGAGGTCGACGAAGTTGTCGAGCACGCGCAGCCGGTCGGGGTAGACCTCGGCGGTGGTGAGCTGGCCGGCCAGGAACTTGCTGGGGCTGATGAAGACGTTCACCCCGTCGTAGGCACCGAACCGGCGGTGCAGCCAGGTCTCCGCCGCGAGCACCGCGCTGGCCGAACGGGAGTCGTCCTTGCAGCGGCGGCGCACCGCCTCGCGCAGGCTGCCGCCGACACACGCGGTGCACACCTTGCCGTGGTCGAGGAAAGAGTACGACGGGCAGACCAGCTTGCAGTCGTGCAGGGTCATGACGACCGGCACGCCCGCCTCCCTCAGCGCGGACACCACCGAGGGTGAGAGCTGGTGGTAGATGTTGTGCAGGTGCGCGACATCGGGCTTGAAGTCGGCGATCACCCGGGCGATCCCGCGGCGGGCGCTGGTGGACCACAGCATGCGGCCGACGCCCTTGGCCTTGGCGATGGGGCCGCGAGGCGCCGGGTTCAGCTCCAGGTTCCGGGGAAAGTGCTCCTCGTACTTCGAGGCGATGTTCTCCGGATGCGCCATGGCGTAGAACGCCACCTCGCCGCCGTTCTTCACCTGCAACTCCGCCAGGCCCAGCATGTACGATTCCGCGCCGCCACGGCGGTAGAGGAACTTGTTGACGTGCAGAACCCTCACTGGGTCTCCTTCCCGGGCACCCCGACGCACAGGGCCAGCCCGGCGAACACCGCCAGATACCACATGACGACCACGGCGGTCATGATGTTGTCGGTCAGGGCCGACACAGCGAACGCGGTCACGCAGCCGGTGAAGCCGACGGCGATCCCGCGTGACGGGTCCGGGGAGCGGACGCCCGGCACCGGGGAGGTCGCGCGCAGCGCCTGCCGCGCGGCGATGAACAGGGCGGCCAGCAGGCCGAGATAGGCCAGCAGGCCGACGATCCCGGACTCGACCAGCGCCCGGACGTAGTCGTTGTGCACCTCTTTGTAGAGGATCAGCCGCGCGGTGCCGAGCCCGGTGCCGGTGATCGGGTTCTCGGGCAGCAGGCTGGTCGCCTCGATCCAGTGGTTGAACCGCCACACGAGCGAGTTGGCCTCGTAGCCGCCCGCCGTGTAGTTCTGCGACAGGTCGGAGAACCGCTGCAGCACCGAGGGCACCGCGACGAGCACTCCCCCGACGGCGACGAGGGCCGCGTAGATGACGCGGCGGTCCTGGAGGACCCCGACCACGAGCACGCCGATGAGCGCCGCGATCCACGCGCCGCGTGCGGCGGTGGCGACCAGGGCGGTGCCGAGGCCCGCAACGAGCAGGACGAGCCCCAACCGCGCGCGCCCGCGCACGTGCCACAGCATCGCCACGCCCATGATCATGATCATGTAGCAGAACCCGCCGAGCGAATTCGGGTGCCAGAAGGTGCCGACCGGCCGCATGAGCCCGTCCAGGTCCACCAGGCCGTTCCCGGTGACGACCTGGTAGAACGTGACCAGCACCGGGACCACGCCGGAGGCGAACACCGCGCCGAGCAGCGGCCCTCTGCGGGTCGGGTCGTCGGACACCAGCCGCTCGACAACGAAGATCATGATCAGGAAGGCCAGGACGCGCAGGACCTCGCCGACGCTGACGGCCGGGGCCCGGGAGCCGAGCAGGCTGAGCAGGCACGCGCCGAAGAACGCCAGGGCCGCCCGCGGTACCGCCGGGTGCGGGCGCAGTTCGGCGGGACGGCGTCCCTGAACGACAAGCCAGGCCAGCCCTGCGCAGATGAACAGCACCGCGAGCATCGAGGACGGGTCGAACAGGCTGGAGGCGGTCGGCTGCCCGCCTCCAGCGTCCACCGTGGCGTCGATGCTGGCCAGCTTGGCGGCGTCCAGGCTCGACCGGATCGCGAGGACGATGACCAGGAACAGCGTGAACCGGGTGATGGCGACGACGGTCAGCGCGCCGGCCATCACCAGCGCCACGGGCAGGATCCACGCGCTGCGCGGCGCGCCCGAGGCGAAAACGACGCCGCAGTACACCGCGAGGACGATCGCGAGCACGCTCGCGGCGAGCAGGCTGCGCTCGACGTGGGTCCGGGGCCTGCCAAAGGTGGAGCTGTGCGGGATCATGCCGCCTCCAGCCAGCGCAGCGCGTCCGTGTAGGGCGCGGGGAAGGTGACGATGAGCGGTTCCTTACCGACCTCGAGAGTCCCGCTCGTCCAGGACCACGAGCGGCCGCTCGGCAGCGCGGTCACCGCGATGGGGCGGGAGGGGTCGACGGCGGGCAGGGGCTGGGCGACGGGCGCCCCGCTCGTGCTCCAGAGGACCATCGTCGTCGTGGCCCCCTGGTCGGCGAGCCCGCCGCTGAGCCCCTGACGTGCCACGGGATGCCAGGTGCCGGTCGCGAAGTGTTCCCTGAACTTGTCGTACACCAGCTTGGCCGGGCGGGCGACGTTGTCCGCGCCGTACAACCCGCGCCAGTGCTCCGAGGAGACGAGCGCCCCCTTCGTCTTGTAGTTCAGCGGAAGGTAGACGATCCGCTTGACGCCGCGGGCGAGGAGCAGGGCGACCACCTTGGCGGTCTCCGTGCCGTGCAGCGCGGGGTCGTAGTCCGAGCCCGGCCAGTAGGTGCCCAGTTCCCACGCCTCGATCGGCATGCTCGCCGGCACCTTGGCGCGGATGTGGTCGATGACGTCGGGCACGGCCGACCAGCCCGCGTAGTAGTGGAGCTGGACGATGTCGAAGACGCCTTCCCTGTCCAGTTCGAAGACCGCGTCCTGGGCGGTGATGGCCCGCTGGGCCCTCGGCAGCGCGAACGCGGCCCGCAGCTCGTCCGCGCTGTTCGCGAGGGGGAAGTTGCCGTCGCCTCGTCCGGCGTAGAAGTCGCGGTAGAAGGTGAGGGCCCGGTCGGGCTGCCCGGCGTCCAGCAGAGCCTTGGCGACGGTGATGCCGTAGCCGGCGCTGGCCACCCCGGCGTCCAGCACCTTGGCGGCCGGGTCCGCGGCCCGCACGGCCCGCGCCCCGGCGCGCCCGACCGCCTGGTACTCGCGCGGGTCCACGCCCCAGCTCGTGAAGGCGTCGATCTCGTTCTCGATGCCGTACAGGTGTACGCCCTTTGCGGCGTAGCGGGTCACCGTGTCGCGCACGAAGGCCTCGTACGCGGCGGTGTCGGCGGGCGGGTAGGACACGGCGACGCGCGGGCGCTCGGCGCCGGGCCGGCCGCTCGCCCAGCAGGACCCGACGCGGATGCGCAGCATGACGCGGTAGCCGTAGGCGAGCAGGTCGCTCACGACGCGGTCGTCGAGCCACCAGTTGCGCTCGCCCCGACGCGGCTCGACGGCGCACCAGACGATCTCGTGGAACGTGCCACCTCCCCCGTACGCCTCGATGACGGCGTCGTGGGGGGTAGGCGGGTGCTGGTAGCCGTCCCACTTCAGACCGAAGGGCTGCTCGGGCGGCTGCCGATGGACCGGGGTCGTTCCGGGGGCGGGCCGCTGCGGGCCGGCCGTGCACGCGGTGGCGCACAGAACGGTCAGGACCGCGAGTACGGCCGCGACCACGCGGATCACGATTTCTCCTCCCAAGGACCAGCCATTTATAGCGCCTGCGACCCGTATCGCACAGCGACCATCAGGCGAACCGATAAATACGCGAACTGAAATGACTGGTGCCGTAAATTTCATCTTTGACGGGTTGTTCAGGCCTTGACTAACCGATAAAACCCGTATGGAATGCAGGAAATACCGAGGTGTGCCCGCCCCCTGCCCGACCCGGCCACCCAATCGCAGCTCAAGCGCGGGTTCCATCCCGAGAGGGCCAAAGATCTTATCTGGAACTTATCGACCCGCGGCGGTACGGATCGTTAACGATCAAGAGCGCGGCCATGAATTTCTCCCCCGGGGAAAGGTCCCACCGACTGCGGCGCGCCCGCGCGAGGTCGCGGGGGCCAACCGTCGGTGAAGAGCGCGGAAATACCCCGGACCCCCCTTTCCGGGGCCGTCCGAAATTCCCTAGCGTCCACGCAGAGGCGCGTTCCGCGATTGTCATATTTGGGGAGTTCGGGCATGCCCGCGGCCGAGACTACAGGTTCCATCGCACATTCCCCGGCGTCCGCCGATCGGCGGGTGCTCCGCATAGCCATGATCGGCCAGCGCGGCATCCCGGCCACCTTCGGGGGCATCGAGCACCACGTCGCGCACCTCGGGCGGCGGCTCGCCGCCCGAGGTCACGAGGTGACCGTCTACTGCCGCAACAACTACGTCCTCGAACGGCCCTCGACCGTGGACGGCGTGCGACTGCGGCACCTGCCCACCCTCGGCACCAAGCACTTCGACGCCCTCGCGCACAGCCTGGTGTCCACCATGGCCGCCCTAGCGGACGGCCACGACATCCTGCACTACCACGCGCTCGGCCCAGGCCTGTTCGCCCCGCTGCCCCGCTACCTGTCGCGCGCGCGGGTCGTACAGACCATCCACGGGCGCGACGACCGCCGGCAGAAGTGGGGAGGCGCGGCCAAGGCCGTGCTGCGCAGCGCCCGCTGGCTGAGCGAGCGCGTCCCCGACGCGGTCATCGGCGTCTCCCGCGAGATCGCCGACGAGTACGCGGCGCTCCGCGAGCGCCCGACCGTCCACATCGCGAACGGCGTCGAACGGCCGACCGCGGCCGTCTCCGCCGCGCCCGTCGTCGAACGCGGCCTGACCCCGGGGCGGTACGTCCTGTTCGTCGGGCGCCTGGTGCCCGAGAAGGCCATCGACCTGCTCATCCGGGCGTTCCGCGAGGTGCCGGGGGACATGCGGCTCGCCATCGTGGGCGGCTCGTCCTACACCGACGAGTACGTCCACGAGCTGAACGAGCTGGCGGCGGGCGACCCGCGCGTGCACATGCTGGGCTACCTCTACGGCGATGACCTGGCCTCGCTCTACCGCCACGCCGCCGTCTACGTACAGCCCTCGCACCTGGAGGGGCTGCCGCTCGCGCTGCTCGAGGCCTCCTCCTACGGCCTGCCGACCATCGCCAGCTCCCTCGGCTGCCACCGCGAGGTGATCGAGGAGGAGGGCCCGGGCGGGCGGCTGTTCCGCCAGGGCGACCACGAGCACCTGCGGGACGTACTGGTGCGCGTGCTCTCCTCCCTCGACGCCGAGCGCGACAATGCCCGGATCAGGTCCGAGGACGTGCTCGCCCGCTACTCCTGGGACGTCGCCACCGACCGCACCGAGTCGCTCTACCGCTCGCTGGTGGCCGCGCCGGAGCGGCGGTAATGACCGCCACGTCCCTGTCCAGGCCGGTCACCGCCGCTTCCGCGCCGTCCTGGGTGGGGCGCTACCAGCGCCGTCTGGTGGCCGGGGACGCGCTCGTCGTGTGCGCCGTCGTCGTCGGCTCCTACGGCGGCCGGTTCGGCTGGCGCCCGCCCGTCATGGCCGGCGTCCCCTACCACCTGGTCGGCCTGGTGATCGCGGCGGCCTGGCTGCTCTGCCTGCACCAGACGCGCTCCTACGACGGCCGGATGCTCGGCTACGGCATCGACGAGTACCGCCGGGTGGCCAACGGCAGCCTGTACCTCGCGGCGTTCGTCGGCATCACCTGCTACGTGCTCGACCTACCCCTGGCCCGCGGCTTCGTCGCGCTCGCCTGCCCGGTCGGCACCGCGGCCCTGCTCGGCTGGCGGTGCGCAGCCCGCACGTGGCTGCGCCGCCTCAGGGCGCGCGACGCGTCCTGGTCACACCGCGTGCTCGTGGTGGGCACCGAGTTCCGCGTCACGCACCTGATCCGCGAGCTGCGGCGGGAGGCGCAGGCCGGGTACGCGGTCGCCGGGGTGTGCCTCTCAGACGGGTACGACGACGCGCTGCCCTCCCTGCCGGGCGTCCCCGTGCTGGGCACCGTCGACGACGTGCGGCGGGCCGTGACCCGGGCCGGCGCCGACACCGTCGCGGCGACGGGCCTGACGATCCCCCGGATGCGCGCGCTGGCCTGGGAGCTGGAGGACATGGGCGTCAACCTGATCGTCGCGCCCGCGCTCACCGACGTCACCGGGCCGCGGATCCACACCCGGCCCGTCGGCGGGCTGCCGCTGCTGCACGTCGAGGCGCCCGAACTGGCCGGGCCGCGCCGCACGGCCAAGGACCTGCTCGAACGCGCGGTCGCGGCGCTGGCCGTCTTCGCGCTGCTCCCGGTGCTCGCGGTCGTCGCGCTGGCCGTGCGCCTCGACAGCCCCGGACCGGCCATATTCCGGCAGACCCGCGTCGGGCTCGGCGGGCGGCGGTTCACCGTGTACAAGTTCCGCTCCATGGTCGTGGACGCCGAGGCCGCGCTGGCGGACCTCGCCGCGCGCAACGAGAAGGACGCGGTGCTCTTCAAGATCCGTCACGACCCGCGCGTGACCCGGGTCGGCAGGTTCATCCGCAAATGGTCGCTGGACGAGCTGCCCCAGCTCTTCAACGTCGTCAGGGGCGACATGTCGCTCGTCGGCCCGAGGCCGCCGCTGCCGTCGGAGGTCGCCCGGTACGGCAGGGACGCGGCGCGGCGGCTGCTGGTACGGCCGGGCATCACCGGGCTGTGGCAGGTGAGCGGCCGGTCCGACCTGACGTGGGAGGACAGCGTCCGGCTGGACCTGTACTACGTCGAGAACTGGTCCTTCACGGCGGACCTGGTGATCCTGTGGAAGACGATCGGCGCGGTCCTGCGCCGCGACGGCGCCTACTGAGGCTGGACCGTGACATTCCCGGAGTCCCGGCAGGGCCGCGACATTCCCGAAGTCCTGGCAGGGCCGCGACATTCCCGGAGGTCCGCAGGGCCGGCTGCCGTCCGTGACATGCCTGGAGGTCCTGGCGGGGGCTGCCGTGAATCCTGGCCAGGCCGTGAACCCCTGAGTGGCCCGGCCGGCCGGGCCGGTGAACCCCGGCGGTGCTCAGCCGGGCCGTGACCCCTCGGCGTGCCCGGCCGGGCCGTGGCAGCGGTGGGGGTTCTACTCGCCGACCGTGACGTCGTCCGTCGGCAGCAGGCCGTCCACCAGCGGGAACACCACGTACCAGAGGAGCAGCACCACCACGGCGAGCAGCACCACGGCCGACACGAGCTTGCCGAACCTGCCGCCCGGAAGTCGCTTCCAGATCCACGGGTAGATCACGGGTGCCCCTTGAGTTCGGCCGGGCGGCCGGCGGACTTGGCCTGCTCGCGCACGAGCTCGGCGTGGACGATGAGCCGCTGCCAGTTCTGGAACTTGGGGTTGCAGGTGGTCAGCGTGAGCATGGCCTTGTCCGCCGGCCGGTTCTCGTCGTCCGGGTTCGGGGCGATCACCTCGACCTGGTTCGGCCGCACGATGCGTTGCCGGGTCACCTTGTAGACGAACCAGCCGGTCTTCGTCTCGGCCACGATCGTGTCGCCCTTGTGGAGGCGGTCGATGTCCCAGAAGACCGACGAGATCCGGTGCCCGGCGATGGCCACGTTGCCGACCTCGCCGGGCTGGGCGGTGCGCGGATAGTGGCCAGGCCCCTTGCTCAGGTCGGACTGGTCCACCCCCTCGACCACCGCCCACTTGCGGTCCAGCTTGGGGATGTGGATGCGGGCCATGGGCTGGCCCGGCACCGGGCGCGCCTCGTTCGCCGCCCAGCGCTTGTCCAGCTCGGCGGCGACGTCGTTCTGCGCGGCCTCGATCCGCCACGCCTTGCCGTACACCGCGTAGCCGGCGAACAGGAGCGCCAGCAGGCCGAGGGTGAGCATGACCTCGCCCACGGCCCGCGCGGCACGCCTGCCGGACGGCTCCCAGCCGTCCTCGACGTGCCGCGGGGTCTCCTGCTCGACGGTGCCGGTCACCGTTCGCCCGTCACTGCTCGCCCGGGCACCGCTCGTCCGGTCACTGGTCGCCTGTCACTGGTAGGCGCCGCGGCGGGAGGCGCGCAGCGTGATGCCGCCGCCCACGATGAGCCCGATGCCGGCGGTCATCAGCGGGATGACGAAGCCGTCGCCGGTCTTGGCCAGCTTCTCCTCGTCGCCCGCGTTCTTGGCGGGCAGCGTGGTGTTCTCCGTGACGGTGTGCGTCGGCTTGGGCGTCGCGCTGGTCGAGGTGGACTTCGACGGCGAGGAGGACGGCGAGGGGGACGAGCTCCTGCTCGGCGACGGGCTGTTCGAGGGACACCCGGAGGCGCTCGCGCTCGGGGACGAGCTCGCGCTGGTGCTGCCGCTGGGGGACGGAGTGGTCGAGGCCTCGGCCTCGGCATCGTCGAAGGCGGCGAACCGCACGACCATCTCGCCGGCCGCCCGCGCCGCCCCCGGGGATTGCGACGAGCTGGAGGAGGTCGACGGGCTCGACGACGCGGAGGTGGAGGGGCTGCTGGAGGAGCTCGAGCTCGGCGAGCTCGACGGGCTGGAGCTGCTGGAGCTGCTCGGAGACGAGGTGGGGCATGGCGAGCTGCTCGGTGTGGGCGAGCCCGAGCCCGACGGGGAGGGCGAGGCCGAGGGGCTGTGCGACCCGCTGGCGCACGGGCTCGCCGACGCGCTCGGCGAGGCGCTCGCGCTCGCGCTCGCCGAAGCGCTGGCGCTGCCGGAGACGCAGGGCGACGGCGACCCGCTGCCGGACGGCGAGGGGCTGCCCGACCCGCTGCCCGACGGCGAGGGGCTGCCGGAGTCCGCCGCGCCGGGGTTCGGGGCCGGCGTGCCGGCCTGGTCGAAGGTGACGGTGAGCGTCAGCGGGGTCAGCGGCTCGGTGCCGAGCACGTCTGCCAGCAGGCGGGCCGACTCCTCGGTGGCCTTCGCGGGCACGGCGGCCCACGTCACGGTCTCACCCTGGACTCCGGTCGCGTCCTCCTCGATGGCCAGGCGGGCCAGCTCGGTGAGCGGCATCGGGGTCGCGGCGGTGCCGGTCGGGTGCGCGGTGGCCGTCGCCGGCGCGTGCGTGGTCGGCGCCGCCGTGCCGCTGGGGCCGGCGGACGGCGCCGGGGCGGCGACCTCGGCGTGCAGCGCGGACTCGGTGCCGTTGATCACGACGAGAGGGTCGGCGATGACGACGGTCTTGTGCGCGCGCGTGATGGTGACGCTGCCGCCGTACTTGACGGTGCCGCCTCCGGTCGCCGGGTCATAGGAGCCGCTCGCGGCCGGGAAGTGGAACACGCCGTCCCGGTCGCGCTCGACTCCCCCGGCGAGGACCACCTGGGTGTCGCCGGCCTGCGCCGTGCCGTTCCTGCCCTGCTCGCCGAGGTGCTCGTTGATCGCCCAGGTGAGCGACCCTCCGGTGACCTCCCGCGTCGTGGGCTGCCTCACCTGCACCGACACCGAGGCGAGTGCCGCCACGGTCGACAGGCCACCGACCACCACTTGCACGAGGCCGAGCATGATCAACCAGCGGACGCGCCGTCGGGCCGGCCGGGGACGACCGATGGACGTGGGACTCATCGAACCAACCATCCTGAACTATCTGTTTCTGCGGACGTGGACATCCGGAAAGTCACAGAACACCGGTCAGCCGACGTGGCGCTGTGAACGAGGCGAAGGACAAATGAACGCGATCCGGACATTGCGACTGTTACGGGCCGGCCGGTTTCAGGGAGGCGTAGACGATCAGGTTGTCGGAGTGGGAGCCGGTCCCCCGGTCGAACGCGCCGGCGCAGGTGATGAGCCGCAGGCCGGGGTGGTCGATGTTCCCGTAGACCCGCTCGGTCGGGAACTCCGTCTTGCGCATCTGTTCCAGGCGGTCGACCGCGAACGAGACCGTCGACCGGTCGGAGCGCACGACCGTGATCGTGTCTCCCCGGCGCAGCTCGGCCGCCCGCGCGAACACCGACGGACCCGACCGGGTGCTCCTGTGCCCGACGATCACGGCCGGCCCCAGGCTGCCGGGGACGGGTCCGTACTTGTACCAGCCGGTCAGGTTGCGCGGGGCGAGCGGCGGCACCTCGATCTCGCCCGACTGCATCAGCCCGACGGGGCGCACGGGCGCGTCCACCCCGATGCGGGAGATCACGATCCGCACCGGGCGGACCTCGGCCACCGCGGGGCGGGCCGCCGCGGCGTACACCGGCGTCGCCACTCCCAGGAGAACGGCCACCGCGGCGACGACCGTCGTCACCGCCGTCGTCACCACGAAGGCGATCCGCACCGGCCGTCCGAACAGGCCGGGCGGCTTCTGGCTCTGCGTCACCCTCTGCGTCACTGTGTCTCTTCCCGTCTACGCGCGTCCGGGTCGTAAAAGGGTGTCGAGCTTCGGTTACGCCAAGGGGGCGGCCCGGCGGCTCACCGGTGTTGCCGCTGTGAAGGGTCTTTTGAAAGGTGCACAGAACGCGACGCGGACATTTCCGGCAGGCGTCCGGCTGGTGAGCGGAACGTGGAACGGCCGGGAAACGCGCCTCCGGGCCCTCTCCACGCGCACGCGACGCCGGATCAGGTCACCAGGACGGCGACCGCGAAGTACAGGTACAGGAACCCGCCGATGGACACCACGACCCCCGCCACGACGGGCGTCCACGCGGCCAGGGCCGTGGCCGCCGCACCCGCCCGCAGGCGGCGGCCGAGCAGCGCGTACCCGCCGATCGTCACGGCCCCGACGCCGGTGAGCGTGCAGGCCATCCCGACGCCGAAGGCGAGGACGAGCACGACGGCGTCGACGCCGCGTCCGGTGAGCAGACCGCTGACCAGCACGAGGAACGCCGACGGCGACGGCAGCAGCCCGCCGGACAGCGCGAGCGCCACCAGGCCCTTGCGCGACCACGGGTCGGTCGGCCCGTCGTCGTTCCCGTGCCCATGTCCATGACCGTTCCCGTGCCCATGTCCATGACCGTGCCCGTGCACATGCCCATGGCCGTGGCCGTGGCCGTGGCCGTGGCCCTGGGCGTGCGCGCGTGGGAGCCGTCCCCTCAGGTGCCGGTAGGTGAGATGGCCGCCCACCGCGACCACCACCAGCCCGGCCACCACCTGCATCCACGCCGTGACCGACTCCGTGCCGAACCCGGCGATCCCGCTCACGCCGACCCAGGCGAGCGCGAGCACCAGCACCGAGAGCGTGTGCATGGCCGCGACGATGACGCCGAGCCGCACCGCGTCGCGGTACCGCCCGTGCGTGCCGACCAGGTACGCGGCCGTGATGCTCTTGCCGTGCCCCGGCGCCACCGCGTGCGCCGCGCCCGCGCCGAGCGCGATGACGAGCGCCAGCCAGAACACCCCGCTGCCGTCGAAGAAGGCGACGAGCCGGTCGTCGAGCCCGGGAAGCCCGCCCATGCCGGTCACGCCCTCCCGCCGCGCCGCACCCGCCGGGCGACCAGGACGCCCGCGCCGGCGACCAGCACGACGCCCACGCCCGCGACCGTCCCCGTCACGCCCGCCGGGGTACTCGCCGCCGTGGCCGAGAAACGCACCCGCTGGGTGGCGGTAGCCTTGGTGAACAGCGTCCGCGCCGGGGTGGCGGGCGTCTCGGCGGTCAGCATCGTGCGGTAGTTCTCGTTGAGGTCGGTCAGCGCGGCGAGGGTGACCTGGACCTCGGTCACCGGGCCGTCGCAGTCGAAGCCGAACCGGGCGCCCTCGGTGAGCAGCGCCCGCAACTCCTCCAGCCGGGCCTCACAGGGACGGCCGTTCCGCGCGACGGTGATCCGGCCGAGCAGGTAGTCGCGAACGGCGGGCGAGCGCGACAGCTTCTGCTCGCCGGTCAGCGCGGTCGACACCGCGCCGGTCGCGGGGTCCTCGAACGCGCCGACCGACTGGCCGAGCGCGACCCAGTCGTCCTCGGCCGCCATCCACGACAGGGTCACGTGCGAGCCGTCCGCGCTGATCCGCGCGGTGGACGGCGGGCCGAACGGGTGCGCGGCGGCGGGCACGGCGCACGCGACGACGGCGAACGCGCCGAACACGGCGGCGCACGTCAGCGGCGCGGCCTTCGGCATGAGGGTACGGATTTTCACCACGAGCTCCAGTCCGGTCCGGCCGGACGCGGGCCCGCACGCGGCGGCGGGCCCGCGTCCGGCGTGGGTCACTTCTTCGTCACCGTGATGACGGGAGAGGTGATCTTCTGGTGCTCGCTGGACAGGTACACCACGTACGTCTCGTCCTTGCGGGAGACGGACGGGGCCTTGAAGGTGTAGGTCAGCCGGCCGAGTTCGTCGGCGGTGCGGTAGCCGACCAGGGAGCTGTCACGGTCCCACAGCTTGCACAGATCCCGCCAGCTGCGGATGCGGGCGCGCTCCTGCTGCGCCTGGTCGGCGTCGCGCAGGAAGACGGCGACCTTCTCGCCCGGGTCGTACCCGTAGGCCGAGACGGTGATCTCGCCGCGCGAGTTCACCGTGGTCTTGTCGACGGCGACCTGCTCGCCGGTGGTGTTCTGCTCGGTGCGGATCTCGTTGACGGTGCGCTCGCCCTTGTCGTTCTTGCGGACGAGGAACCCGTCGTGGTGCTGCCCGTTGGCGTAGCGCGCCTCGAAGCGGAGCTGGCCCTTGTCGACGTCGATGAGCTGGTAGAGCTGCATGTCCTGGCCCTTGCTCACGACCTCGGCGCCGTTGCCGGTCCAGTTCTCGCCGTTGTTGAGCGCGTACATCTTGCCGCCGGAGACCGACACGACGTACACCACGCCGTTGTGGACGGCGGCGGACTTGCGGGCGGTCTGCACGTTGCCGCGCCCGTAGGAGTGGTCGTGACCCTGGAGGACCAGGTCCACGCCGTACTTCTCGAACAGCGGGCCCCACTGCGCGCGCACCTGCGGGTTGTTGCGGGTGCCGGTGGTTGAGTAGACGGGGTGGTGGAAGGTCACCACGGTCCACTTGTTCGGGTTGTTCTTGAGCAGGTTCTCCAGCCACGCGGTCTGCGCGGCCATCAGGGAGGCGTTGCTCTGGTAGTTGGAGTCGAGGCCGATGAAGCGCACGCCCTGGTAGTCGACGGAGTAGGCGGTCTGCTTCAGCTCGGGGCTACCCGGCCCGTTGTCGGGATACGGGAACTGCGGCCGCCAGAAGCTGGACAGGCCACTGCTGTACTCGTGGTTGCCGGGGATGGAGAAGTTGTTGACCTGGCTGTCGATGAAACCGCCGGCCTTGTACCACTGGCCCCACTGCTCTTCGCTGTTGGCCGAGTCGATCAGGTCACCGGCGTTGACGATGACCTTGGCCTGCGGGCGCTCGGCGAACGCCTGGCGGAAGACGCGCGGCACCGCGGAGTCGATGTAGTTCTGCGCGTCGCCGTAGTAGATGAACGAGAACGGCTGGAAGTCCACGGCGGCGGTCGTGAAGTCCGTCCACTCGCTCCAGTTGGTGCCGTCGCCGACGCGGTAGGTGTACCGGGTGCTCGGCTTGAGGCCGCTGAACTCCACGGTGTGGTACGTCGAGGCGTACCCCAGCGTCGTGTTGACCGGCGTGCTGGAGACGGCCTTGACGTTGGTGACCGCCCCGGCGGCGGGGGCGACCTGGCCGAGCGCCTTCGGCGACTCCAGGATCTCCGCCTGCGCGAACTCGGCCGTGGTCTCGGCGCGCCAGGTCACCTTCTGGGAGGTGGCGGGCGTGGTGGTCGGGGTGAGGATGACGCGGTCGGGCATGGGGGACGGCTTGTGGATCTCGGCCGCCGGGTAGCGCGGCGGCGCGGCGGCGCCGAAGGCCACCGGGCCGAAGGCGATGCCGCCGACGAGCAGCGCGCCGACACCGACGAGGGCGAGCCTGGCCTGTGCGGAGCCCTTGAGCCAGATCTTTCTTTCGTTGCTCACGTGGGGTTTCTTTCTGTCCGTAAGGGAGGGGAGTTCCGTCCGCGGAGCACGACGGTGATCGCATTCATCCAGCCGCCGCTGGCAGAAGACTGAAGATCACCTGGACCCGAAATGAACATAGAATCGTATATGACCTAGATCACATAGCCTCTGACCTGGGAATTCGCGAAGAAGTTGGATGATCGGTTCGTCACCGGCACTCTCCACGCCGGACACGCCGCGTTGCCTCGGCATTCAGCCGGCCCCGCCTACGATCAAGGGTGCGTCCCGCAGCCCTCTCGTCCCATTCCGGACCTCGCTCGTCCGGGCCCCGCCGCTCGTCCGGATCTCACCGTTCGCCCGGGCCGCGCCGATGACCGCCGTACGGCCGGTCGCGCCGCGGCGGTGGTCCCGTCCGCTGGCCATGCTGGCCACGCTGCCCGGCGTGCTGGCGCTCGGCGCGCTGTTCGTCGTCCCGCCCGGCCGGGCCGTCGTCAAGGACGACGCGTTCATGACCGCGCAGACGACCGGCCTCCTCAACATCGAGGCCGGGGAATGCTTCGACGACCCGGTGTACTCGCCGGCCGCGGGCGAGAAGATCGTGCTCTACAAGCCGTGCCCCGAACGCGCCGACAACCAGGCCTACGGCTTCGTGCACGCCGCGGACGGCCCCTGGGACCGCGCCGGGCTCGCCGCGTTCGCGTGGAAGAACTGCGCGCAGGGCTTCGCCCACTACTGGCCCGGCGAGGCCGGCGCGGGACTGAACTACTACCCGGTCATGCCGACGGCGGAGACCTGGGCCGACGGCGACCGCGACGTCATGTGCGTCGTCTACAGCCCCCACGGCAAACTGACCCGCTCACTGCTCCCCCTCAAGTGACCCCGGGTGCGCGGGGGCCGGGCATGCGGGAGGCCGGATGTGCCGGAGGCCCGGCACATCCGGCGCGGGGTCAGGGGCTGGCGCAGGTGGCGGTGGGGGTGGTCGCGGCGCCGTTGGCCGTGAAGCCGAAAGTGGCGGACCCGTTCGCCGCAATGGAGCCGTTGTAGGGGGCGTTGCGTACCGTCACGGTGGAGCCGGAGACGGTATGTGTGCCGTTCCACAGGCTGCTGATGGCCTGCCCGCCGGGCCAGGTCCACCTCACGGTCCAGCCGTTGACCGGCGACGTGCCCGCGCGGACCGTCACCGTCGACTGGAACCCGCCCTGCCAGCTGTTGACCGTCGTGATCGTCGCCGAGCAGGCACCCGGCTCCGGCGTCGGGGTGGGTGTGGGAGTGACGGTGGGCGTCGGGGTCGGGGTGGGGTTGGGGTCCGCGGCGTTGAGCGCGTTGAGGACGGAGGTGTAGGCGGCCTTCTTGTTGCCGTTGCCGTCGAACAGCAGCGGGGTGTCGCCCGAGCGCCAGGAGTCGCTGTCGCGCACGCCCCACGTGGTGATGCCGACGCAGCGCGGCACGGCCAGGCAGTCGTTGGTCACGTTGGCGTAGGTGGTGGCGGAGGCGCCCTGGATGTCCAACTCGGTGATGGCCACGTCGACGCCGAGGGCGGCGAAGTTCTGCAGGGTGGTGCGGAAGTTGCTCGGGTAGGGGCTGCCGCCGTTGAAGTGGGCCTGCAGACCGACACAGTCGATGGGCACGCCGCGGGACTTGAAGTCGCGGACCATGTTGTAGACGCCCTGCGTCTTGGCCCAGGTCCAGTTGTCGATGTTGTAGTCGTTGTAGCAGAGCTCGGCGGCCGGGTCGGCGGCGCGCGCGGTGCGGAAGGCGACCTCGATCCAGTCGTTGCCGGTCCGCTGGAGGTTTGAGTCGCGGCGACCGCCGGAGCCGTCGTCGAAGGCCTCGTTGACCACGTCCCAGGCGTAGATCTTGCCCTTGTAGTGGGCCATCACGCCGTTGATGTGGTCGATCATCGCCTGGCGCAGCGCGCTGCCCGACAGCGACTGCATCCAGCCGGGCTGCTGGGAGTGCCAGGCCAGCGTGTGCCCGCGCACCTGCTTGCCGTTCTGGACCGCCCAGTTGTGGACCCGGTCACCGTTGGTGAAGTTGAACTGGCCACGGTTCGGCTCGGTGGCGTCGATCTTCATCTCGTTCTCGGCCGTCACCATGTTGAACTCGCGGTTGGCGATCGTGGTGTACGCCGAGTCGTTCAGCTTGCCCGCGTTGATCGCGGTGCCGAAGTACCGCCCGCTTTGGGCGGCCGCCGCGCCGAGCGTGCTCGCGGCGGCATCGGAGGGGGCCGGCAGCGTGAGCGCCGTGATCGTGCCGAGTACACCGAGCGTGCCGGCGATCAGGGCCCGGCGCAGGCCGCTGACGGGTCGCCGGGTTCCAGGCGGGGGTATGGCGTTTGCGCCCATGCCTGAGCCTCCACAACTAAGTCACGGAATAGCGGGAAACGCGGCGACGCCCTGCGGTATCGGCGCTCCACCCCATAACCGGGAACGCACCACCACTCGGGCATCGCCGGCGGAGGCCCCCTGCCGCCGCACCAACGACCTGTCAGGGAGACCGCCTCGGTGGCTCAGTCTGGAAACCGCTCCGAAACATGTCAAGATCGCTATGAAACTTTCAATGACCCCATGCGCACACGCATCCGCGCGCGTGCTTCACACTCCGTCCCGGCCTGCCGAAATACTGAAACGACCCCGCCATCACAGGGCGAAACATTCGATGAAAATTTCAGTCAGGGCAGGCGCGTCGTCCCCGTCACGTGCCGCTCGGCGGCGGCCTGCGACAGCTGGGGCTTCGGAACGCTGACCGTGTCGAGGAAGAGGAGCTTCACCGTGCGTTCGAGATGGGTCACGAGCGCGTTCGTGCAGGCCTCGACGTCGTCGGTGAGCGCTGCCTTGAGTATCGCCTCGTGCTCCTCCTGGGAGACCCGGAGCCGCTCGAGAAGTGTATCCTCGCCCGCCACACCCTCGTTGGTGAGGTAGGCCAGGCGGTATCGCTCGGCCTGGTCCCACAGGGTCGCGAGCAGCGTGCGCATCCTGGTTCCGGTTCCCGCGATGATCCCCATGTCGAAGTCGCGGTGCTCTCGACGGAAGCGTTCGAGGTCGCGATCCTCGATCGCCGCGGCCATCTTGGCGAGTTGCCGGCTCAACGCCGTGCGCGACGGGCGGTCGAGGGGCAGGGTCGCCCGCACCGCCACCGGCTCCAGAGCGATCCGCATCGCGTAGATCTGGTCGAGGTCTTCGAGATCCAGCTCCGACACGCGCATCCGCTGATTGAAGTTTCCGCTCACGAGATGCTCGGCCGCGAGCCGGCGCAGCGCCTCGCGCAACGGTGTGCGGCTGATGCCGAGATCCCGCGCGAGTTGTGCCTGCGAGAGGGTGCTCCCGGGGGTGAGCGCCCCGTTGAGGATGTCCGAGCGCAGCATGCGGTAGGCGAACTCGGTTGCGTCCTCGTCGCGGCCGCGTGTTCCGCCCGTTGGGCTGGTCGTGGCCATAGGTGAAGAACTCCTAAGCGGTCACACCACGCACGGTCGTGCGTGGTGTGACGTCGAGTCTATATGTAGACAGTTTTCACGGTCGTATGGCACCGCTCAGCGCACTTCGAGGCCGAGATGGTGTCACAGCAGGCTTGCCACCTGTCGACGACGCAGCGACGCCCAGAGCGCCACGACCGCGATCACCGTGACGATGCCGAGGACGCCCATCGCGGTTGGTCGTGTCCCGACCAGGGTGCCAAGCCCCGCGACGACAAGCGGCGAGGCGAACTGACCGAGGAACACCGCCGACGTCCAGCGGCCGCTCGCCCGGCCCCGCTGGTGGAACGCGAGGGAGGACAGGGTCCAGGTGAGGAGGGTGGGGAGGAAGACCCCGGCGCCCGCCGCGGTGATCGCGGCGCCGACGACGAGCCAGGGGACGGAACCGGCGAGCCACACCATGAGGAGCCCGACCGCGGAGATGCCGAACGTCGTGGGGAGCAGGCGCTTGACCCCGAATCGGGCGAGCCATCGGATCGAGTAGCTCGCGGCCCCCGAGATCAACTGGGTCACCGCGGACGCGAGGCGCTTACGGCCGATCTTGTCCGCGATCACCCCCGCGAGGGAGGCGAGCAGGGCGATCATCAGTGCCGGCACCGTGAGGATCAACACCGCGAGGACGTCGGCGCCGGGCGTCGACGCGAAGGCGGCGCTGATCGTGGGCAGCGACGGCGCCAGGAGGACGGCGCCGAGCACCGGCATGGAGACGGCCGCCAGAAGTACCCCGGCATGGCCGGCCCCGGCGGGTTTGCCGGTCCGGGGGTTGACGGCGGCTTCGGGCGACGAAGTCGGCGGAGTGATGGTGTCCGTCTCCGCGACCGATGCGCCTACGGCGGGCCGGGACGGTTGGAATGACTCGGACAAGGGGGCCTCCTCATCGAGCGCTTGGTCAGGAGACTTAGTAGCACGCACGACATCATCTGTCTACAGAGATTTAACTTCTGTAGGCAGACCTGTAGGCAAAGCGTGATAACGTCCGGCGCTCATCTCGCTCTCGTTTCGTCGACAGAGACCCCTACAGCGCGCGATGCGCGGCACGACTTGCCAGGTCGATCTCGCGACGGCTGCTTGCATTCAGTCGGCAGTTTCTGACAATCTGCCGACAGAAAGCGCAGCGCAGAGTCGTGGATCCTCTAGGAACCTCGTCTCGGCTTGATCAAGGAGAGGATTGCTGTGGCAGGTTTCCCTGGTGCGCATGTCGGCCGTGTCGCCGTCGTGACGGGAGGCGGGACCGGTCTGGGCCGGGCGTTCTCCCTCCGGTTGGCCCGCGACGGTGCCCGGGTCGTCGTCGCCTATCTGCGCGATCAGGGCGACACGGTGGATGCGATCACGCGGGAGGGCGGCGAGGCGATCGCCGTGCAGTGCGACGTGACGTCGGCCGAGTCCGTGGAGCGGCTGCGGGCCGCGGCGGACGAGCTCGGCGGTTGCGACATCCTCGTGAACAACGCGGGAGTCCACCCGAACACGCCGTGGAACGAGCTGGAGTTCGACGAGTGGCGGCAGGTCCTCTCCGTCAACCTCGATGCCGCGTTCCTCACGTGCAAGGCCTTCAGCAAGGGCATGGCGGATCGGGGCTTCGGCCGGATCATCAACATCTCCAGCGATGTCGTCGACCTCGTACTCCCCGGATTCGCGCACTACACCGCGAGCAAGGCGGGCCTTATCGGCTTGACGCGATCGCTCGCCACCGAGCTGGCGCAGGACGGCATCACCGCCAACTGCGTCCTGCCCGGTCTGACGCGGACCCCGAGCGTGGATGCGCAGTGGGCGGGGAGGACGCACGTGCTGGAGGCGTTGGTGCAGCACCAGGCGATCAAGCGCCCCGGAGTTCCCGAGGATCTCGACGGCGTCGTCTCCTTCCTCGCCACCGAGGACGCGCGCTGGCTCACCGGCCAGTCGATCGTGCTCGACGGCGGGCAGATCCGGTACTGATCGACGGCGGCCGCGCCCGCCTCCACATTCAGCCATCGAAGGAGACGACACCGCCATGGACGAGCGCTCGACGACGATCGCACGATCCGCCCCCGAGTACGAGGCCGCCCGGCAGCGCGCCGTGTGGAACGACCTGAAGCCCGACCGCTATCCCGACGTGATCGTGCAGGCGCGCTCCGAAGCCGACGTGCTGCAGGCGGTCCGGGACGCGCGGGAGCGAGGGCTTCGCGTCAAGGCCCGCTCCGGCGGGCACAGCTGGACGGCTTCGGGCCTGCGCGACGACGGGGTTCTCGTCGACCTCTCGCAGCTCAAGGACATCACCTTCGACGCCGATACCGGGATGGCGACGGTGCAGCCGGGCGTGTACGGGGGCGAGCTGAACCAGGTGCTGGAGGCCGAGGGGCGCTTCTTCCCGTCCGGGCACTGTCCTACCGTCGGGCTGGGCGGCTTTCTGCTCCAGGGCGGGCTCGGCTGGAGTTCGCGCGTCTACGGACCGGCCTGCGCGAGCGTGGAGGCGATCGACGTCGTCACCGCGGACGGGCGGCTCGTCCATGCCGGCGCCGACGAAAACCCCGACATCCTCTGGGCCGCCCGAGGGGCAGGACCGGGATTCTTCGGGATCGTCACGCGCTTCTATCTGCGCACCTACCCGAGCCCGTCCGTCCGCCGCGTGAGCATCTACGTCTACCCGATCGACGTGCTGGACGAGGTCCTTCGCTGGACCCTGGAGAACGCTCCGTCCGTGGCGCCCGAGCTCGAGCTTCTCGTCGTCGCCACCAACCCGCGCACGCCGGCCCTGACGACGGACCTGGGCGAGCCGGCGGAGGGGCCGACCGCGCTACAGCTCATCGGCAGCGCCACCGCGGACGACGAGGCGCGGGCGCACGAACTGCTGCAGGCGCTCGAGACCTGCCCGGTGCTCGACCGGGCGCTCGTGAGAGAGGTCGCCATCCCTGCGACGATGGACATGCTCTACGCCAACGTGGGCGCCATCGAGCCGCCCGGCTACCGGTGGGCGGCGGACAACATGTGGACCGACGCGGACCCGGATGTCCTCGTGCCGGCCGTGCGGGAGATGTTCCTCAGCGTTCCGACGCCGGTCTCGCACATCCTCTGGTATCCGTGGACGTCCCCTCCGCTGCCCGACGCCGCGATGTCGTTGACGGGCAAGCTCTACCTCGCCGCCTACGCGGGATGGTCCGATGCCGCCGACGACGCCCGGGGCATCGCCTGGGTCACCGAGAACATGCGCCGCCTCGAGCCGCTCGCCAAGGGCATCTCCCTCTCGGACGAGAACCTCGCACGCCGGAAGGCGCCCTGGGGATCCGCGGAGGCGGAGGCCCGGCTGGAGGAACTGCGCGCGGTGCATGACCCCGACGGCAGGTTCCACGGGTTCCTGACCGCTTAGTGAGACCGGACAGCATGATGAACGACGATGGAGCACGGATGCCCGACACGAGCGTGATCGCGACCACGCATGAGTACGCCGTCACGGAGTCGGGTCGACTCTTACTCGACCTCTACCGGGCGGAGGGATCGCGCGCGGCGGTGATCCTGCTGCACGGGGGTGCGTGGGTGATGGGAAGCCGTTCCGACTACGACCAGCGGCCCCGCGGTCTCGCCGAGCGAGGCGTCACGGTGGCCTCGATCGACTATCGGCTCGCGGGCGACGCGCCGTTCCCGGCCCAGCGCGCCGACATCGAGAGCGCGGCGGCCTGGCTGATCGACACGGGCGTCGTCGACGACCCCTCGCAGATCGTCCTCATGGGTGCGTCTGCCGGTGCGCATCTCGCGGCGCTCGCCCTGCTCACCTCGCACACCCGGTTCGCGGGCTTCGTCGGGCTCTTCGGGCGGTACGACCTGACCGCGCTCGGCGACGTGTTCCAGCCGAGCGGCGACCTCGAGGTGCCCGCCGACATCCGCGCCATGCGGCCCTCCGCCCGATCGGCCCATCTGGACCTGCGGGGCCGGCTCGCTCTGCTCGCGGGCGTCGAGGCCGCCCAGCTCGACGAGCGGCTCCTCGAGGAGCTCAGCCCGGCGGCCAGGATCTCGCCGGGAGCGCCCCCGATGCTGCTGCTGCACGGCGAGGCCGATGCGGTCGTCCATCACGGGCACGCCCTGCACTTTGCCGCGCGGGCCGCCGATGCGGGCGTCGCGTGCGAAGTCGCGCTCATCCCCGAGGTGAATCACGAGGACGAACGGTACGGCGGCGACGACTGCCTCGACCGGGTCGCGTGGTTCGTGGGCAAGGCGACGTCTCGCTCAACTCGATCGAAAGGAGTGCGACTGTGACCGTGGATGCCGATGTCATCGTCGTGGGAGCCGGACCGTCAGGGCTGACGGTGGCGGCCGAGCTGGCGCTCGCGGGGAGCAAGGTGCTCGTGCTCGAGCGCCGTGAGGAGGGCGTCCAATCGCGCGCCGGCACGGTGCTTCCGAGGGTGCTGGAACTCATGGACTACCGAGGCCATGCGCAGAGCTTCATCGACCGGGCGCGCGAGATCCGGCAGAACCCCCTCATCCCGTTCCACATCTGGGCGGGCATGCAGCCCATCCAGTGGTCGAACCTGGGCTCGGCGTTCGGCTATCGCCTGACCATCCCGCAGAACGTCACCGAGGAGCTGCTGCACGAGGTCGTCGAGGCACTCGACGTGCCGATCCTGCGCGGCCGCACCGTCGTCTCGCTCGACCAGGACGCCGATCAGGTGACGGTGGGCGCGCAGACGCCGAGCGGGGTGGAGGAGCGCTACACCGCGGCTAGTCGCGACCGGCGTGATCAGCGGCGTCGTGCCCCAGCTGGCGGGAGTCACCGCGCTGCTCGTCCGGCCGGACGGCTACGTTCACTGGGTGAGCACCTCCCCCTCGCCTTCTCCCGACGATGCGCGCGGCGCGGTCGCCGACTGGCTCACCGACGTCGCGACAACCGATTCACCGACCGCGTGAAGGAACAATGATGAAGATCGGAAATCTGAACGGCAGACTCGTCGTCGTCTCCGGCGATCGCGCCATCGACGTCGAGACCGCGAGCGAGGGGCTGTACTCCTCGGACCCGCAGGCGGTCTACGACCGGTGGGCGTCGTTCGTGGAATGGGCACGCGAGATCGGCGAGGACGGCGTCCCATTCGACGAGTCGGAGCTCGGCGCGCCGGTGCCGCGCCCCCGACAGGTGTTCGCCATCGGGCTGAACTATCGCGAGCACGCCAAGGAGAGCAACTTCGACCTGCCCGAGGACCCCGTGGTCTTCACGAAGTTCCCGAGCAGCATCACCGGTCCGCGATCGACGGTGGAGCTTCCGACCGGCACGGTCGACTGGGAGATCGAGCTCGTCGCGGTGATCGGCGCGCCCGCGCACCACGTCGCCGTCGAGGATGCCTGGGACCATGTGGCCGGCCTCACCGTCGGGCAGGACCTCAGCGAGCGCGTGGTGCAGCGCCGTGGTCCCGCGCCGCAGTTCAGCCTGGGCAAGTCGTTCCCGGGGTTCGCTCCCATCGGACCGTTCGTCGTCACCCCCGATGAGTTCGAGGATCGCGATGCGATTCCGCTCACGTCGACCCTCGAGACGGACGGGAAGGTGGAGATGCTCCAGGACGGCACGACGGCAGACCTCATCTTCTCGGTCCCCGAGCTGATCTCGAGGCTGTCGGCCGTCGTCACGCTCTTCCCGGGCGACATCGTGTTCACCGGAACGCCGTCGGGCGTCGGGATCGGATCGACACCTCCGCGGTACCTGGCTCCGGGACAGACGCTGACCAGCACCACCCCGGGCATCGGATCGCTCGTCAACACCCTCGTCGGGCGTTCGTCGTCCTAGTCGACATACCTCAGCGAACTGTCACCAGAAGAAAATGCCCGGCGCGGCGCCATCCAGAAGGGTTCGGCGGCGTCTTCGATCGGTCCCCCGAACCGCAGGTGATCGTCGGCCACTGGGGTGACGTCGTGCTCTTCTACCTTGAGCGCGTGGAGGCGCTGGACGGGATCGCCCACCTGCGGCGGTCCCTCGCCGGCCATGTGCGGGAGAACGTGTACGTCACCCCGAGCGGCATGCTCAGCCGGAGCTACCTGGCCGGTCCCTCGAGACGGTCGGCTCCGCACAGGCATCCGCCGGTGAGATCCGACGACAGGTCGCCTATCGACCAGCAAGAGTGAGGAGACTCGCAGCATGACCAGTCAATTGAAGGTCGGGGTCTGGGACTACGACCACGCCCGTTCGCTCTTCGACGGGACGGTCAAGATCGACGGCTTCGACGCGACCTTCGAGAGCGCAGGCATCGTCTCGCAGATCTTCGAGCGCATGGTCAGGGATCAGGCGTACGACGTGGCCGAGCTCGGCTTGACGTTCTACGTGCGCACCCTTGATCTCAAGGAGTCGCCCTTCATCGCGCTCCCGATCTTCCCCAACCGCCACTTCCGGCATTCGGCGATCTGGGTCAACACCGACAGCGGCATCACGAGCCCGAGCGACCTCGTCGGCAAGACCATCGGCGAGTTCGCGACCTACGGGCACGACGCCGGCATCTGGCCGAAGGGCATCCTCTCGGACGACTACGGGTTTACGCCCGACCAGGCCCGGTGGGTCGTCGGCGGCACCAACCGGCCGATGAAGCCGTTCGACTTCATCCCGTTCCTGCATCCGTCCGACGTCGACGTCCAACTCGCGCCCGAAGGGCGGACGCTCGGCTCGATGCTGGAAGCAGGGGAGATCGACGCGCTCATCTCCGCGCTGGTACCCCAGGAAGTCCTGGAGGGATCCACGAAGATCGCCCCGCTCTTCCCGGACTACGAGGCGGTCGAGCGCGACTACTACCGGCGCACCGGCATCTACCCGATCATGCACACGATCGTGGTGCGCCGGGAGTATCTTGCCGAGCATCCCGAGCTGCCTCGCGCCGTCTACGACGGCTTCAGCGCCTCGCGGGACATCGCGGTGGGCCGGCTCGAGCACGGCCGCATGGAACAGCACATCGAGAGCCTCGTGCCCTGGTCCAGCCCGCTCTACGAGCGGAATCGGACGCTGCTCGCGAGTGACCACTGGGCGTACGGCGTCGAGGCGAACCGCGTGGCCGTCGACACGTTCCTGCGCTACACCTCCGAGCAGGGCCTCTCAAAGCGCCGGCTCACCCCTGAGGACATCTTCGTTCCCGACCTGCTCGACACCTGAAATCCCCTCACGGAAACCGATGAGGCCAACGGCTACTTCGAGCCCAGGCCGTGGCACACGGACTTCCCGCAGTACCCGAAGACCTGAGAGGCCGACCTCGCCGCCATCAACAGCCGCGGGCCGATCGACTTCAACCAGATCGACCACTGACCTCGGAGAGCGACGATGCCAAGACTCAGCCTTCATCACATCTCGATCAACGTCGGGAACCTCGCCGACGCCGCGACGGAGGTCGCCGCAGCCGTGGGCGCCGGCCCGTTCTTCCAGCTGCCGGACACGCGCTGGGACCGCATCGAGGCGGGCGACGGCGACGTGGAGGCGCAGTGGGACCATTCGATCGCGTTCGGCTATGCGGGAGAGACCCTGATCGAGCTTTCCGTGAACCGCGCGCTCGCGCCGAGCGAGCTCGAGCGGGCCCTCACCGGTCACCAGGTGAGCCACCTCGGCTTTTCCACCGAGGACTTCCCCGGAGCGTGCGAGCAGCTGATCCACGCCGGTGCGCGCCGGATCCTGACCGCGGAGAACGCCGCGATGAGCATCTCGTACTTCGTCCACCCGCTGCTCGGCACCGTCGAGATCGTCAGCGAGAGCGAGCGGAGCCGGAGGATGCTGGGCGTCTTCCGCGAGGCCGCGCAGGGATGGGACGGCCGGGACCCGTTGCGGCGGTTTCCGTGACGGCGTCCGCGAGTGCACATCGACAGCTCGGTGGAGAGGAACTACGCGGGCTTCTTCGACGAGCACGGCGTGACGGCGATCCTCTACCGACCCGGCTTCTACATCTTCGGCAGCGCCGCGAAGCCCGAGGACGTCGGGCCGTTGATCGCCGACTTGGCCACGCGGTTCCCCGCGGGCATCAGGCCGGCGGACGAAGCGGCCGGCGTGGCCGCGCGGTAAGCGGGCTCGAGGCGCAGCGCCCACACACCAGCGACACCAGGGTCGTGTTTCCGTCAGCCATATCAACCGGCGTATCGAGGCGGCGCTCACGGCATGATCGGTAGCAGCCCGCGGTTGGTCCACAACTGGTCCACAATCAGCGAGCGTCAATGAGAACGGGGGGACTCCGTGAGACTGGAGACCCGCCCATTTCTACGTTGTACGCCCTGGTCAGCGCGTGTTTTCGCTGGCCTGGATCTTGTGCCCCCTGCAGGATTCGAACCTGCGCACCCGGCTCCGGAGACCGGCCACTATCGCCCTCTCTACCTGCGGAAACTCTTCGTACGCACCAATGAAAGTACGCATACGGTACGTGATCACACCCGACGGCATGGGAGACAGGCTCAAATCCCACCCTTACGGCTACTCCGCGCCTCCCTGCTGTCGCGCAGCCGTCTCCGCGCTGACGCGCGCCGTCGAGTCGGACATCCCTTGCACAGCCTCAGTGAGACGGGCTGCACTGATGGATGCCGCGCGAGGGTCGGACGTGCCGCGAATAGCCGTCGCAGCGTCCTGATAGGCCCGTGTGAGAGCTAGGAGAGCCGCGTCCAGGTGACCGGCCCCGTCCGTGCTTTGGCCCTCGCTCATGCTCCCCGGTCGCCGGGGGTCGATCTCGGCAGCCCGAACGAACTGGCGAGGACCGATGAACCGGGCCGCCACCAACAACCCCGCCTCATGAGAGACTTCGCCGGCATGGCTTGCCGAGGCGTCCTCAATGACCCATGGGGTTACGTCTCGCTCAAAGGCATCGGCCGCCGTTTTGAGTACACAACTCTCTGTAGCTATGCCGCACACGTAAATGTCCGTCCATCCACGCTCCGACATTAGCTTTTGGCCTTCATCGTTAAAAAGGCTATAGATTGTCTTATCGATAACCGCCGTCGCCATAGGCAAGTAGGGCTGCAGCTCCGGGACTATATCCACCTCAGGCGATGCCATGAGTTTCGACCAGGAGAACAGCCTCTGAAAAATGCTACCCTCGTGATTGAGGTATCGAGTAAAAATCACCTCACCGCCCGCCGCCTGCCAGCGCTTGACTAGATCCGCGATGACAGGGACGACGTGGGCTGATTCTTCCCGTACGAATCCGTTTTGAACGTCAACTACAGCAAGGACGGCCGACTTGTTGCGCACTGGCCTTACCTCTCACTCGTTTCGCGAAGTATATCTATGGCCTGAGTCAAGTGACCAGGCAAGCCGCTGGTGTCAAGAATGGCGGACCGCATGAAACGATGCTGGTCTGTCTCTTGGGGGCGAGGATTTGTAAGGCGGGAGCGAACTCCGCGAAGGAACCGCCAGCCGTACTCTGCGGGCACCGAAGGATCGCGTCCCTGTTCAACCTGCTCGTTGATGTGGGCACAGTAGGCCCAGATGGCTTGTGTCGCCAGCTCTGTGGACACTAGCTCACTTTCCGCTAGCGAGCGTTGCGGCGCGACCGGAACGTATACGACACCCGACCATGAGGCGTACCCCAGAGAGATTCCCTTCACGCCAAAGGCAATCATCTCCGGATAGTCAAATCCTTCCACCAACAGCGAGCGCTCTACTAATTCAGCGTGCGCAAGAGTCGCGTCGGACATCTCGGGATCTCGTGCAAGCAACGTCTTAGGAAAGCACATTATCCGTAGAGCGGTGTCAAGCTCGTGCGGCGGCCAGATTGGAGAATGAACCCAATAAAGGCTTAGCACGTACGACGCCTCTGCATCGGCACACACTAAGTCCGACATGTAGCGTGACGCCCACTCCAAGTTTTCAATGTAGGTTCGCCGACGCCATACCGCGAGATGCGCCACATTCGGAAATGCGATTTCTTCAACGAGATGAAAGATGGCCACGCCGAACGGCCAGACGTATAATCGGCATAATCCTTCATCGTGGGCAACTTCGCGAGTCATGCAGTCCAGCCCATGGTGTGGCGACGTTGGCGTAACCAATTCCCGCGCGCCTAATTCCGCCGCCCTGTCGGCGCCTATGTAGACGGCGATGAACTTATGAGACCGAACGCCGTAGCGCTCTCCCGCTTCCGTCGCTGGCACGACGTCGCCGAATAGCTCATGCGCCGTCGCATCGTAAGCAGCACAGTACAACTCAACATAGAGAGGATCACGGCAGAGCGCTATGCCGCTTTCGTGGCGGTACAGCGCTTTCTCAAGCGCCTCCAGTTCGGGAACCCCGAGACCTCGTGCCGCGCCGAGACGTTGAAGCTCACGGGCCGCACGCCGGCGACTCCATCCGAGCGCCTCCCGCTTCGATATCAGGACGTGGTTTGGAGCGCGCCGCCTGCCACTACCTGCCTGCCCCGTCACGTCGGACATGCCCCGTGTCCCTTCGCGTCCGTGTGCGTCAACTAGTGCGCACGAGCTTCGATCACGACTCTTGAAGCATGAACAGGCACACCAGATCAGTCCCGGTCAGACAGGCGAGTTTCGATGACGTCAACCCTGTCTCGGAGCGCAGCCAACTCCCTGACGAGATCAGCAATGGTCGCTCCCTCAGCTTCATCGCCACCGCCGGCCCCCGGGTGCGATTCGGCTGCAACCCGGCTCAGATGCTCATCAGGGAGCCCAAGTGCTCTGGAGATCGCAACGAGCGTGTTCCTGTTCCGCTTCCGGTCTACGCCCTGCTGGATCTGCCGAATCGTCATCGGGGCGACCTTCGATCGCTCGATGAGCTCTCGTTGCGTCATGCCCAGTTCGGCCATCCGATCGTTGACGACCTTCGCCACCGCCGCCCAGTCTGCCACGCCTAACGCCCTCCTACCTGGGCTAACCCAACACTCGCACTGATCACAGCGTAGCCAACACTCGCGCTATTGACAGCGGCACTATAAGCGCTAATATTAGCGCTGCAAGTAGCGCACGGCTTGAAGCGCAGAGACACCTAGCACCAGCCGGAAGACCAGGGAAGGCGGCGTGAGCCGCGCGCCGACGGGCTGGGAGCAATCGCAACTTCCTAACTCCATCCGGGCTTGCCGCCTCCCACCGAAAAGGCGGTTCTAGCAGGGAAAACGCCCTGCATAACCAACAGGGACGGCCCCCATCCTCCAAGACATGGGCCGTCCCTGAACTCCTCATGCAAAGGAGTCACACAATCATGTCCCTTCTGCGTCTCCTGGCCAAAGCGCTCCGGGGTCCCTGTCACTGCTGCGGTGGTGGCGGTTGGATGACCTCGACGCAGATCTGTGGCGTGTGCGAGGGCACCGGTCAGTGCGGGTGCCCGTGAACGCCCCGGCCGTTGCCCCCGCGGGCCGCGCCGTGGTGGTGGTTGAGTCGTTCGGCTACGGGCACGGCCCGGCGCCGGAGGCTGATCTCACCATCGACGCGCGCCGCCACCTGTACAACCCGCACCGTGACCCGCGGATGCGGTACCTGACCGGCCTTGACGAGCAGGTTCGTGCTCACGTGCTGGCCACGCCCGGCGCGGCCAACCAGGTCGGCAACGCGGTGACGTTCGCGCTGTGCCTGCTCATCGACGTCACGCACGACAGCGGAGAGCTTGTCACGCTCGCGGTCGGCTGCGCCGGTGGCCGGCACCGGAGCGTCGCCATGGCCGAGGCCATCGCCGCCGGCCTGCGCGCCGCGGGGGTCGTGGTCGAGGTCCGGCACCGCGACGTCGGCAAGCCGGTCATCCAGCGCATCCCCACCGCCGCTGCCGCTTCGGGTGGTGGCCGGTGAGCGCCGGTGACGCGGTCCGCGTCGTGGATCTCGGCGCGCTGAAGCGTGACCGGCGGGGCCGGTTCGTCAAGACCTTCACCTTGTCCTACGAGACCCGGACCAGGGCCTTGGAGGTCGTCAAGGTGGTCCGTCACCTGCCCGCCGAGGGCGTCGAACTGGTCGGCAAGGTCGCCGGTAAGGCCGCTGACCGAGGGCTGGTGTGGAACATCCAGGTTCTCGACGGCACCGGCGCCGATGTGACCTTCGATTTCGCCTGTTTCCAGGAGGGATGAGTCATGCGTCTGCCCATCAACCGGCCTAAGCCGCTGGGGTGCCCGACCTGTAGCGGCCTGGGGCGGATCGTCACCCGGGTCGCCGTGCTCGGTAAGGGCTGGGTGACCAAGGGACCCAAGTGCGGCACCTGCAAGGGGCGCGGCACGCTGCGGACCCGATGACCGGCCAGGAGACCGGCCCGGTCCTGCGCGGCGTGCGCCGTCTGGTCGCTCGCGCCGATGAGGCCGTGTGCGCCCGGGATGAGCGGTTCGCCGCGCTGCTGGGCTGGCAGGTCACCCGCGTCGGGTTCGGCGCCCGCGCCTACCGAGACCCCCGATTCGACCACACCCCCACCCCCATTCAAGGAGTTCGGCCATGAGCGAGACCGCTATCTTCCTCACCATCGGCGGTAGGTACGTCGAGTTCACCGAGAAGGTGCAGATCCCCCCTTACGGCTCGTGGAAGTGCGAGGGCTGCGGGGACTCCAACCGCCACGCCCTGCGGTCCTCGGCCAACGAGCACGCCGCGGCCTGCCGCGCCATCTGACCACCCCACCCCGAGAGGCTCCGGGTCTGAAGTGCCATGCCCGGAGCCTGTCAGTCCCACCACCACCAGAAGGGAGCCCATCAGTCATGGGCCAGAGCAAGGCCGAACGCGACGCCGCGATCAAGAAGATCAAGAACAAGATCTGCGCCGAGTTCGGCGTCACCTCCGACGAGGTCATCCTCAAGGACAACCACGACATCGTCATCGACCGGCGGGCCACCATGCCATGGGCCAAGCCCATGGTCGTCGGCAAGTGGTCGTAGCACCGCGACGGCGCCCTCTGGGGTTGCAGTCCGCGGCCTGCCGCGCCGTCTGAACTGTCCTGCATGACCTACCTCCCGGGGCGGCTCGTATCCGCCAAGACCCGAAGCCGCCCCGGCCCCCTCTACAGGAGAGGCCTTGTTCATCATGTCCCATCGCACGACACGGCCGCCCGCGGCCGTCGTTCACCCCGCCCGGTTCCCGGCCCTACCCGGAGCGCTGCTGCCGGCCGATGCCCTCGCCGATGGGCTGTCGCGCGAGCTGGCGGAGCGGGCTCTGTGCGGGTTCGACCCCGAGTTGCACACCGGCCCCGACGCCTTCACCGACGAGCCCGACGACGAGCGGGCGGCACGCGAGCAGGTGGCGCGCGAGGTGTGCGCCGAATGCCCGGCCCGGGTGGCGTGCCTGCGCCGCGCGCTGCGCCTCGCCCCCAACGCTGGGGTGTGGGCCGGTTTCACCCCCGACGAGCTGGCCGAACTGCCCCACCCGGCCGCCGTGCCCGTTCTGCCCGAGCTGCTGGTGTCCGTCGGGACGGCTGCGGGGGTGGCCTGATGGGTGCCCGGTACTTCTCGGTGACCGCGCCGGCGTCATGGAACAAGTCGGGCAAGGCCACCATCACGGTTCGGACCGGCGGCGCCTACCCGGTGTACCTGTGCGTGGGCAACCAGCGCATGGGGTTGAACGAGATCGAGGCGTGGGCGCTGCTGGTGGCGCTGAGCAACGCCCTGCCCGCCACCTTCGGCCCAGCCCCCGACTGGGCCACCTCCCAGATACAGGCGGGCGGCGCGTGATGGCCGGCCGCTTCCAGTGCGGCGAGTGCGACCACGAGCACCACGCCGCCACCGGATGCCCGCGCTGCCAAGCGTCGCGCGGCCAGGTGGAGCTCTGCGCGACGCACGGCGCCCGGCCGCTTCGCCGTTGCCCGGCCTGCCGCAGCCTGGCCCGTTCGCAGTCCGGCCAGTGACCACACCCCTCCGACCGCCCCTGAACTGGAGAAGCACCATGGAGAAGATCCGCATGCGCACGCCGGGCGGCAAGACCGTCACCTGGACCCAGACCCATCACAAGCTGTTCGTCGGCATCTTGGAGTGCGACGGCTGCGCCCTGCGCAGCAACGATCGCACCCTTACCGATGCCGAACGTCACGCCGAGTCCTGCCGCGTGATCAGCGTGGAGCGGATATGAGCGCCGCGACGTTCGCGGCCGTGTTCGCCGCGCTCTACGCCGCGCACACCTTCGGTGACCACTGGGTGCAGACCCACCACCAGGCGTGCGGCAAGGCCGCGTCCGGCTGGCCCGGCCGTCTGGCCTGCGCCCGCCACGTGGCCACGCTCACCGCAACCAAACTGCTCGCGGTCGCCGCGCTGCTGGTGTTCACCGACCTCACCGTGCATCCCGCCGCGCTGGCCGTCGGCGTCGTGGTGGACGCGGCATCGCACTATGCGGCCGATCGGCGCCGGCCGCTGGCGTGGCTGGCCGAGGTCATCGGCAAGGGCGAGTTCTTCCGCTTCGGTGCGCCCCGCCCCGGCACCGGCGACGCCCCGCATCTGGGCACCGGCGCCTACGCCCTTGACCAGTCCTGGCACGTGGCCTGGCTGTTCATCGCCGCTCTCATCATCGCCGCCGGGTGACCCGGTGACCGGCAACGACCAAAACGACCCTGACCCCCAAGACCCGCGCGACGACGACAAGGACACCCCGATGTTCAAGCCCCGCGAAGACAAGCCCGTTCCGGCGCACCGCAAGTCGTGGAAGTCCTGGACCGAGGGACACAACGTCTACCTCGCCAGCTCCTGGCGCAAGGTCGGCAACCTGGGCCAGTGGGTGTGCGGCTACTGCGAGAAGACCACCACCGACCCGCTGTCGCCCTACCAGAGCGAGACGTTGGCCGACTGCCGCGAGTGCGGGCGGTCCAACCGGATCTCGCTGTGAGGCGAGGGCCGATGTCACGCATTCGTGCCGCGTTCTTCGACCCCACCGGCGCCCGGTACGGGCTTCCGACCTGGCCGTGGCGGATGGCGCCGCCGCACCTGGCCACCCGCCGCCAGCTCACCGCCCGCGGGCTGCGCCCCGGCGGTCAGTACGTGCAGGGACAGGTGTTGTGGCGGTCGTCTCGGTACCGGGTGCGGGGCGGGGTGCGGGCCGCGTTCCTGTTCGACACCCGGCTCGCGCTGCCCAAGCGCACCGCCACCCCCGCGCAGTTGGAGGCGCTGGCCAAGGCGAACGCCGCCCGGCGCACCTGCCCCGAATGCGGCACCGACGCCGGTTATGTGCTGCCCCGCCACCTGGGGATCTGCCTGGACTGCGCCCGCACCGACGAAAGGAACGCCGCGTGATCGGTATCCGGCTGATCGGCGAACCCGACGAGGTCGCCGAAGCCGCGCGCATCCTCGGTGACGCCTTCCGGGTCATCGCCGAGTCCCGCCCCTACCCCTGCCGAGGCGCGGACATCCGCGTGCGCCTCTACATCGACGCCGAACTCACCCCCACCCCCAAGGAGGACCGGCCGTGAGCGGTCTGGAGATCTACCGCCGCCGTGTGAAGGAACTGCGCGCCAAGGGCGTCGGTTCGGTCGCGGCGCACCGCATCGCGATGGACGAGGCCCGCCGCCGTATCGATCAGCGTGAGCAGGCGTGGCACGACGCGCAGGAAGCCGCCGCCGCGGGCCGCACGGAGGTGACCCGGTGAGCATCGCCACTCCCACCCCCGAGCCGAGTCCCGACGACATCACCCGAGGACTGGCCGAACTGGAACGCCATCTCGCCGCCCAACCCCCCACCGTGGCCGCCCCGCCACCGGCCCCGCCCGCCTCGCCGGTGCAGGCCGGCGGGGAGAGCAAGCGGGTGGCGCGGTTGCGCGCCGAGGTCGCCGAAGCCCACCAGTTGGCGACCCTGCAAGACGACGACGCGCCGCTCCTGCTGGACACGGCCAAGGTGCGTAAGCGCCGCAAGGCCGCCCACGAGGCCGCGCGGCTGCACGAGCTGGGCCAGAACCCGGCCATGCGCGCCTGGCAAGCCGCACGGATGCGGCGCCTGCTGGTGGCCGCGGGGATGGTGGCGCTGGCGCTCGCGCTGGCCTGGTCCACCGCCGGTGTCCAGCACTTCGCCGCCGACGGCGCCCCCGCCTGGTCGCCCTCGTGGGTGTTCGCCTGGCTGGTGGAACCGTTCATGTCGCTGGCCCTGCTGGTCGTGGTCGGCGCCCGCGCCTACCTGGCCACCCGCGGCCAGCCCATCGAGTCACCGACGCTGGTCAGAATCGAGTGGCTGTTCCTCGGGTTGACGGTCGGCATGAACGCCTGGCCGTACCTGCCCTGGTCGGTCCCCGAGGGTGAGACGTTCTCCCTGTCGCGTTTGGTGCTGCACGTGCTGGGGCCGGTCGTCGCCGTCGCCGTGGTGACCGCTCTGCCGATCATCCTGGCCGCGTTCACCGACCTTGACCACACCCGGACCCAGAAGGCAGACCAGGGGCTTACCGGCCTTACGTACAGCGCGAACACCCATGATCCGGTAAGGCGGACGGGCGCCGAACCGACCGCGCTGATCGAGCGGACACGGACGCTGATCGCCGCTGGGCAACTGCCCGCCACCCCCAGCGCCAACAAGATCCAGCGGGCGTTGCGGTGCGGCATGGACGACGCCCGCGCCGTGCGTGACGCGCTGCTGGCCGAAAGGCTGGCGTGATGGGCATCCGCATCACCCCCGCCCACATGGCCCTCACCGACCCGACCGGCGCCACCACCGCCACCGCCGAACTCCGGGAAGGTGCCTGGCAGGTCACCGGCTACCCCGGACGGCGCTTCACCCGAGACCAGGCCATCACCGCTCTCACCCTGACCGAAGTCCTCGCCGCCGGGCCCCGGCCCCGTGACGAGATGTGGCGGCACATGATCGACGCCTGGCGCGCCGAACTGGACCTGCCGCCCCTCACCTACGCCCCTGACCGCCCCGTGCGGGACGCGACCCCATCCGCCAAGACAACGGCCGCGCCCCGCAACCCCGCCCACAGCAAGGCAAACGAGGTGACCCCATCATGACCGACACCCCTGCCCAGACCAACGGCCACCACCCCGCCACCCCGGCGAGCTTCACCCTCTGGCCCGACGACGACCCCGGCGCCGAGGTCGTGGCATTCGACACCATCCGCGCCGGACGCCAGCCCCAGCCGCCCGCTATCCCTGCCGACCAGTCCGACCGGTCCGACCGCCCCGCCGCCCCCGACGGCGCCGAGGTCATCGAGTTCCCCGACGGGGAGACGGTCCGCGTCGACCAGGACGGCGGCGCCGACCGCAACTGGCGCGCGGAGCTAGCCGACAAGGCCAAGGCGCGCCGCCCGGTCGTGCCGCTGTGGCTGCGCTCACGCGGTGAGGCCCTGGACACCCTGACGTGGGCGGGAGGGCACTACCTGCACGTCACCGGTTACCACGCCCTGCGCTCCCCGCTGTACGGGCTGAAACTGGCCGGCCGATCCCCGCGGGGCCTGGCCCGCACCCTCGGCGGTTTCGTCCGCTGGACCTTCGATTGGGAAGGCGAGCCGGTACGCCTGGCCGCCGTCCGCAAGGAAGACCCCGAGTCCTACCTGAAACTCTCCCGCCAGCGCGACGCCCGTGTCCGCCTGCGCGTCGCCGTCGCGATCCTGGCCGTCATCGTGACCGGCATCAGCACGCTGCTGGTGGCGTTCGCCGCCCCCACCCCGGCGCAATGGGCCGTCATCGCCGCCCTGATCGCCCTACTCGGCGTCCTCGGCGCGCCGCCGGACCGGCCGCTGATCGACCGCGCCGTCATCGCCACCAAGGTCGAACGCCTCACCTCCACCGTCGTCATCGACGCGCTTGCCGCGCTCGGTATCGCCGAGATCAACAAAGCCATGGGCAAGGGCGGACGCGGCATCGGCTTCCCCGCCCCCATCACCCGGGACGGCCCCGGCTGGCGCGCCGACGTCGATTTGCCGCTCGGGGTCACCGTCACCGACATCATGGAACGCCGCGACCGGCTCGCCTCCGGGCTGCGCCGCCCGCTGGGCTGCGTCTGGCCCGAACCCGCCCCCGGCCAGCACGCCGGACGCCTGGTTTTGTGGGTCGGAGACCAGGACATGTCATCGGCCAAGGCCCCAAGCTGGCCGCTGGCCCGCACCGGCACCGCCGACCTGTTCAAACCGGTGGTGTTCGGCTACGACCAGCGGATGCGCCCGGTCACCGTCCCGCTCATGTACGCCAACGTGCTGATCGGCGCGATGCCCGGCGCGGGCAAGACCTTCGCCCTTCGCGTGCTGCTGCTGGCCGCCGCCCTGGACCCCACCGCCGAACTCCGCCTGTTCGAACTCAAGGGCTCGGGGGACCTGTCGGTGTTCGAGTCGGTGTCCCACCACTACGGGTCTGGCCCCGATGACGACACCATCCATGCCTGCCTGCTCAGTCTGCGGGAGGTGTACAAGGACCTGGAACGCCGCGCCAAGACCATCGCCAACCTGCCCCGCGACATCTGCCCAGAGAACAAGGTCACCCCTCAGCTCGCCGCCAAGCGCTCCCTGGGGCTGCATCCGCTGGTGTTCGCCGTGGACGAATGCCAGGAGCTGTTCTCCCACCCCGAGCACGGCAAGGAAGCCGGCGAACTGGCCACCGCCATCATCAAACGAGGCCGCGCCCTCGGCGTGATCCTGCTGCTGGCCACCCAGCGCCCCGACAAGGACAGCCTCCCGACCGGCGTGTCCGCCAACGTCGGCATCCGGTTCTGCCTACGCGTCATGGGCCAGGTCGAAAACGACATGGTGCTTGGCACCAGCGCCTACCGCAACGGCATCCGCGCCACCACCTTCACCATGCGAGACAAGGGCATCGGCTACCTGGTCGGCGCCGCCGAAGACGCCCAGATCACACGATCGGCCTACCTGGACGGCCCCGCCTCCGAACGGATCGTCAAACGCGCCCACGCCGCCCGCGCCGCCGCCGGCACCCTCACCGGCCACGCCACCGGCGACACCGAACCCGCCGCCCCGGCCTTCGATCTGCTGGCCGACATCCTGGCCGTCGTGGCGCCCGGCGAGGGCAGGGTGTGGTCTGAAGTCGTGGTCACCCGGCTGGGTGAGCTACGGCCCGGAATCTACGACGGGTGGGAAGTCGAGACGCTGGCCGCGATGCTCAAGCCGCACGGCATCGACACCATCCAGATCAGCCGCCGCATCGACGGCAAGCAGACAAACCGGCGCGGCATCGACCGCGACCGCGTCGCCGAAGTCGTCGCGGAGCGTAACCGAACTCGCTCGGCCGACTGACCCCCGCCGAGTGCTACCGGTAGCGGGCAACCCCGCTACCGGTAGCACCCCTGGTAGCGCTCCATCCCTCGATCTACCAGCGAACTAGCGTGCTAGCGCCCACCTGCGCAAAGCCTTCAAAACGGCCTGGGAGCCCCCTGTGACCCTCCTCATCACCCTGCTAGTCCTCTGCCTCCCCATCGTCACTCTCTGCTACATCGGTTGGTGCCTGATCTCGCCCTGGGGCACCTGCCGACGCTGCCGCCCCGGAGGCAAGAACCGCACCTGCCGCGCCTGCTCCGGCACCGGCATGCGCTCCCGGATCGGCTGGCGCCTGGTCACCTACGTCCTTCGCCTGCACCACGACGGCACCCGATGACCGGCCACACCAGCCGGGCCCGCGCGAGCCGTTCCCTGACCAGCGACCAGACCACAGCCACGCCCACCAGAGGAGAACGGTAATGGGCTTCTACTTCGGCCCCCGCGCCCGGCACATCTCCTGCCTGCACTCCCAGCAACTGGCCACCCTGCTCACCGAGGCAGGCGCCCGCGACAGCCAGGGCGCCGCCAGGCTGCTCGACTTCATGGACCACGGCAGCGAAGACACCCTGACCCCGCGCGAGGCCGGGCAGGCCGCGCGATCCCTGCGCCGAGTCGCCGGCCGCCTGCGCCACCAGATCGACCGGAACACCGTCGAGCGGATCGCCACCGACGCCCACGACGCCACGACCACCGGCCGTAACTGGACCGTCGGCCCCTAGCCCGCGTTCACGGCGGCTACCGCCCCACCTGCACCGGCACCGGCCGCCGCCCCCGCGCCGGTGCCCGCCTGCTCAACGTCCGCTGAACCCCCGAAGGAGACCGACCATCATGACCGGCCTGTCCGACTGGATCACCCGCATCATCCACGGCCCCGGCGGCCTGGATGACTACCTCGACCACGACCCCATGCCCGACCCCCAGACCGGCGCCGTGGAATGGGCCCTGCGCTGCCTGGCCAACCCCGACAACGAAGGATCGGCCGAGGTGCTCGCCGCGATCATCGCCCGCCGCGCCGCCCTCTCCTTCACCGCGCCCGGCCGCTCCCAGGGCACCGCGTGAACACGCCCCTGACCTCCGGTTCGATGTGCAGCGGATACGGCGGGCTGGACCTGGCCGTATCCGCTGCACTCGGCGCCCGCCCGGCCTGGGTCGCCGACAACGACCCCGGCGCCGCCCGGATCCTGTCCCACCGGTACCCGGAGGTGCCCAACCTCGGCGACCTCACCGCCATCGACTGGCACCAGGTCCAGCCCGTGGACGTCATCACCGCCGGATTCCCCTGCCAAGACCTCAGCTACGCCGGCCGCGGAGCAGGCATCAAAGAAGGAACCCGCAGTGGACTATGGAAGACCATCGCCCACGCCGTGGGCGTACTACGACCCCGCCTGCTCGTGCTTGAGAACGTGGCAGCGATCGTTGCTCGACGACCAGGGCTCGACGTCGTCGCGTCTGACCTTGCCGCGCTCGGGTTCGATGCGCAATGGACATGTCTACGAGCGTCCGACATCGGCGCCCCGCACCGGCGCGAACGCTGGTTCTGCCTGGCCTGGCCTGCCGACACCGGCGGCCCGCGACTGGAAGGGGCACGGCTACCACGGGCAGCTACCGAACGCGGTCGAGCTGCTGCCGACCCCGACGACCAGCGAGGGCACCGGAACCGGACACGCAGCCCAAGGCGGCATGAACCTGCGCCACACGGTTTCCCTGCTGCCCACCCCGCGGGCATCGGAACGGGAGAACCGGCAGACCCGCCGCTCACCCTCCCAGGAAGCGGGCACGCACGGCCTGTGCCTGGCCGCCGAGGTGGCATCCCTGCTGCCGACCCCCAAGGCCAACGACTCCAAGGCCACCAGGACGTCACGACGGGCCAAGGAACTGTACGGCTCAGGGCCGACCATGACCGACGCGGTCAGCCTGCTACCGACCCCACGGGCGACCGACGGAACCAAGGGCGGGCCGAACCAGCGGGGCAGTTCGGGGGATCTGACGATGCCCTCGACGGCGGCCCGGCTGTCGAGTGGGGAGCCTACGAGCCCGCCATCCGGCGCTGGGAAGCCCTCACCGGCCGCCCCGCACCCCGGCCAACTGACCATCGAGGACGCCTAGCCCCCGCGTTCGTCGAGTGGGTCATGGGCCTGCCCGCCGGATGGGTCACCGACGTCCCCGGACTGACCCGCAACCAGATGCTTCACGCCCTGGGCAACGGCGTCGTCCCGCAACAGGCCACCGCCGCACTCCTCGACCTGGCCCCCGCCCACCTTGCCCCCTGCGGAAGGGACGCCGCGTGATCGGCCGCACCTACCTCGAACGCGGCAAACCCGTCGTGGTCCTCATCCGCTGGGGACCCGGCGGCGGCCCCCGCAACGTCCTGATCCAACGCGCCGACGGCACCAAGGTCGTGCGCCCCTTCCGCGGCCTACGCCGCCCCAAGGAGGACACCAGCGATGCCACCGACTGACCTCACCAGCTACGCCCTCGCGAGCGCCCGCCGCGGCTGGCACGTCTTCCCCCTCGCCCCCCGCGACAAGGTCCCACCCCGCGGATTCGACTCCTGGGAGGACCGCGCCACCACCGACCCCGCAACCATCCGCCGCTGGTGGACACGAGCCCCGTTCAACATCGGCATCGCGTGCGGGCCCTCCCGGCTGGTGGTGCTGGACCTGGACACCCCAAAGGAAGGGGCTACGCCCCCGCCTTCCTTCGACCTGCCGGGCGTCACCACCGGCGCCGACGTCCTAGCGCTGGTCTGCGAGCGCGCCGGACAGCCGTACCCACCCCTGGAGACCTTCCAGGTCCGCACCCGCCGCGGCGGAACCCACCAGTACTACACCGCCCCTGCCGACGGCCCCGAACTGCGCAACACCGAGAGCGACAAGGGCAACGGGCTCGGATGGCTGATCGACACCCGCGCCACCGGCGGCTACGTCGTCGGCCCCGGCAGCTTCGTGGACCTGCCCGACGGCACCGGCCCCTACGAGGTCATCTACAACGCCGCCCCCGCCCCGCTTCCCCCCTGGCTGTCCAAGCGTCTTATCCCCCCGCCCCGTCAAAAGGCCGAACCGGTGCAACTCGCCCTGACCAACGACCGGCGCGGCGCGTTCCTGCGCGCCGCCATCACCGGCGAACTCGACCGCATCGCCGCCGCCCCCACCGGACAGCGCAACATGACCCTCTACCTCGCCGCCACCGCCCTAGGCCAGCTCGTGGCGGGCAGCGCGCTGGATGAGCACGAGGTCAAAGAGCTGCTTGGACAAGGAGGGGTGGACGCCGGACTCACCGCGTCCGAGACCCGCGCCACCATCGCATCCGGGCTCAAGAACGGCGCCCGCCGCCCCCGCACCATCGCCGCGTGACCCGCCCCGCATCCCACCCTGGAGAACCCGACATGACCACACCCCAACCCGCCGCAAGCCGCGGCGCGGCCCTGCTGGACGCCCTACGCGACGCGCTCACCCGATACGTGATCCTGCCGACCCCCGAAGCCGCCGACGCGGTCACGCTGTGGATCGCAGCCACCCACGCCCAACCCGCATGGGCGCACGCTCCGCGGCTGGTCATCCGCGCCCCGGAGAAGCGGTGCGGAAAGTCCCGGCTGCTCGACGTCGTAGAGGCCACATGCCACGACCCGTTCATCACCGTCAATTCCTCATCCGCCGCCGTCTACCGATCCATCTCCGACGACCCGCCGACCATGCTCGTGGACGAAGCAGACACCATCTTCGGCCCCAAAGCCGACGGCAACGAAGACCTACGCGGACTGCTCAACGCCGGACACCAGCGCAACCGCCCCGCCAAGAGGTACGACGCCAACACCTGCCGAGTCGAGTCCATCCCCACCTTCGCCATGGCCGCGCTCGCCGGCATCGGCGCCATGCCCGACACGATCGAAGACCGCGCCGTCGTGGTTCGGATGCGCCGCCGCGGCCCCGGCGAAACCGTCGCCCCCTACCGCCACCGCCGCGACCGCCCCGCCCTCCGCCAGCTCGCCGCCGACCTGTCCGCGTGGCTACGCGCCGACCTGGCCACCCTGGAACACGCCGAACCACCTATGCCCGTGGAAGACCGCGCCGCCGACACCTGGGAACCCCTCGTGGTCGTCGCCGACCACGCTGGCGGCGACTGGCCCGACCGCGCCCGCGACGCCGTCACCGCCCTGACCGCCGAAGCCGACGACAACAGCGAGACCTCCAACCGCGTCCGCCTGCTCACCGACTGCCGCACCGCATTCGGCGCCGACCCCGCCCTACCAACCGCCGTCCTACTCGACCGGCTCAAAGCCGATCCGGAAGCCCCGTGGGTCGACTTCGGACCCAACGGGCTCACGGCCATGAAGCTGGGCGTCATCCTGCGCGAGTACGACATCCGATCGGCCAACATCCGCTTCACCGACGGCACCCAGGCCAAGGGCTACCAGCGCGCCGACTTCACCGACGCCTGGGCACGCTACTGCCCGCCCCCGGCGACAACCCCGCCGACCAGCAAGAACGCGGATATTCCGCTGTTTGAGGGGGGTAGCCGTCCCAGCCGTCCCAGCCTTGTTATCGCAGGTCAGCGCGGGACGGCTTCCGATCGTGGGACGGCTTAGCCGTCCCACCCGCGCGGTGCCCTGGGACGGCTTAGCCGTCCCACAAAAGCAAGCCGTCCCAGCCTGACCAGCGGAAATGACCCTGGGACGGCTGGGACGGCTACCCCCCTCAAAAGTGACGCTCTCCCAATGACGACCCGTCAACCACGCCCCGGAAGGACGCACGCGAGCCATGGCCATCGCAACCAGACGCATCGCGCCCCGTGTCGCCGACCAACGCGAAAAGTGGATCACCGTCCCTGAGGTACTGGCCGAACTCGGCATCGCTCGCCGAACGTGGCAACGCTGGCGGGCTCTCGGCAAAACGCCGGAATGCAGCCGACTCCCTAACGGAGAGCTGCGCATGAAGCTCCGCGATTTCCAATCCTGGATGGAATCCCTGGCAGAAACAAGAAAGGCGAGCTGATTGAAGAGCTACAAGGTTCGCATCTGGAAGATCTCCACCAAAAAGACCGGCAAGCGGCCCCACATGGTCCGGTGGGTGGTCGAGGAGAAGGTATTTTCCGACCACTTCGCCACATGGGAACTCGCCGACAGCTACAGATCGGACCTGAAAAGGGCCGCCCAGAATGGGGAGGCATTCGACACCGAGACAGGGCTTCCCGATTCCAAGGCCCGCACGCAAAACACCATGAGCTGGTACGCCCACGCCTGCGAATACGTCGATGCCCGTTGGTCCAAGGTTTCGGGCAGACAGCGTCTTTCGATAGCAGAGACTCTCGTGGCCGTGACACCCGTCCTCGTACGAGACCAGCGAAGCACCCCTGACCCCGCAGTGCTGCGGACCGCGCTCTACCGCTGGGCCTTCAACAAGCAGAATCGGGACACGGATAAACCCGACGATATCGCCGATGCTCTCAAGTGGATCGCTAAGGCGTCCCTACCGGTCACCGAGGTAGCCGAATACGATCACATTACGGCCGCTCTCGATGCCTGCGCGAGCAAGCTTGACGGCACCGCCGCGGCCCCCGGCTACTACAGCCGCCGACGCCGAGTGCTTTACAACGTGCTCCGCTACGCCGTGTCCAAGAAGCGACTCACCAAGAACCCGCTCAGCGAAGAAATCGACTGGAAAGCACCGGAAACAGAGGTCTGTGAGGAAGTTGACCCGGCCGCGGTCGCCTCACCGGGGCAAGTCCGGGAACTACTCACCGCGGTCAGCTATTCCGGATGGCGACGCGGGGAACGGCTCGTGGCATTTTTCGCCTGCATGTACTACGCCATGATGCGCCCCAGCGAAGTCATAGCCCTACGCCAAGACGACTGCACCCTTCCCGAGAAAGGATGGGGAAAACTCATGCTCGGCAACTCCACACCGACCGTCGGCACGGAATGGACCGACACCGGGCAAGCCCACGAGTACCGCGGGCTCAAGGGCCGCCCCCGCAAGGCCAAGAGAGCCGTACCCATTCCGCCCGAACTCGTGGCCATCCTGCGCGCCCACATCGCCCGCTACGGCATCGCCCCTGACGGGCGCCTGTTCCGGACCGAACGCGGCGGCATCGTCCACAAGTCCGGCTACGTACGTACCTGGAAGGTCGCCCGCACGCTCGCCCTCACGCCCGAGCAAGCCGCCTCCCAGCTCGCGCGGCGGCCGTACGACCTTCGGCACGCCGGAGTCTCCCTACGGCTCAACGCCGGCGTACCCGCGACCCAGGTCGCCCAATGGGCAGGCCACAGCGTCGAAGTCCTCCTGAAGATCTACGCCAAGTGCATCGATGGGCAAGACCACGTATGGCACGGCATGGTCGGCCGCGCGCTGGGCGAACCGGAAGGCGCCGAGTAGATCCGAGTCGCGATACCAGGGGGCTGGCCGTATGGCTGGCCCCCTCGCCATGTCCACACGCGACACGATCCAAGATCGGTACGCGCGTGGTACGTGATCATAGGCATTCGCTTGCTCACGGTGGCACACGCTGGCACACCCCATGAACGCAAAAGACCCGCGTTGCCGCAGGTCAGAATGCGTTTCGCAAGGTAGATCGCTGGTGCCCCCTGCAGGATTCGAACCTGCGCACCCGGCTCCGGAGGCCGGTGCTCTATCCCCTGAGCTAAGGGGGCTCAACGAGTGATAAGGCTACCAGCATCTGGAGGTCGTTCGTCACTTGGAATAGGGATCACGATCATGGTGGGTGGGCGTGGGTGGCCCGGGCGTGTCGGGCCGGGCGGCGCGGCGGCGCGGCGCGGGCGGGCGGGCGGCAGCCGAGGGCAGCGCGGCGGGCGGCGGCGCTCTCCGGTGGCCGCGTCGTGTTCGGCATGGGAGATGCGTGGCCGGGGTCGGCGGGTCGGCGCGAGCCCCGGCCATGATCGGGTTCGACGTTGAACCTGAGGGCTCAGGTGCTCGGACGGATAGCGGCTCGGACGCTCGGAGGGGTCGCGGCTCGGAGGCTAGGACGGGTAGTAGGTCGGACGCTCGGAGCATTCGCGGCTCGGACGCTCGGACGGATAGCGGCTCGGACGCTCGGAGGGGTGGCGGCTTGGATGCTCGGAGGGGTAGTAGGGCGGATGGCGCCTCGGTAGCGGGCTCGGTAGTAGGGCGAGTGGAGGAAGTCGACCTTGCGGACCACGTCGCCGGTCTTCGGGGCGTGGATCATCACGCCGTTCTTGAGGTAGATGCCCACGTGGGTCGGGTCGCCGGTGCCACCACCGAAGAAGACGAGGTCGCCCGGCCGGAGGCGCGAGATCGGGATCTTGGTGCCCCGGGCGAACTGGCTGCCGGTGTAATGCGGGAGGGAGACGCCGGCTCGGGCCCAGGCGTAGAGTGCCAGCCCCGAACAGTCGAAGCCGCCACGGGTCGCCCCCGACGCGGATCCGCCACCCCAGACGTAGGGCGTCCCAAGCTGCCGCAACGCGGTCGCCACAACGACCGTCCCCGCCGGTTTTCTACGCGCCTGGCCGGACGCGTGGCCGCGAGGACGTTTTAACGACTGCGACGAGCGAGCCCCGGTGTGCGGCCTCGATGCGGCTGATGCCTTGGACGGCCTCAAGCCGCCGGCGGCCTTGGACGTGCTGCTCGGAACCGACTCACCAGCCGACTTACCGACTGCCGTCGGCTCACCCGCTGGCGTCGGCTCACCCGCTGGCGTCGGCTCACCCGCTGGCGTCGGCTTACCGCCCGCGCTCGAGGTGTCGCCCGCCCTGGGGTTACCGGCTGCCCTGGGATTGCCGGCTGCCCTGGGTTTGCCGTCTGTGGCCAGGGCGCCTTCTGGGGTGAAGGTGCCCTCCGTGGTGATGGTGCCCTCCGTGGTGATGGTGCCCTTTGTGATCGGGCTCCCCAGTGGTGACGGTTTGCCAGAGGCGGAACCGCCGGATGGACGCGCTTCAGCGGCGCGGAGGACTGGCACTGCGGGGAGGTACGGCGCTGCTGAGAGGAGTCGGCCCGTCTGGAGGAGTTGCGCTAGCTCGGAGAGTTGCGATTGAGGTGCCTGCATTCCCGCCGAGGGTTGCGGTAGTCCGAGGATTCCTGGAGGGCTGGGTACGCGAGCCGGTTGGTGGACCTTGTGTACAGGATGGTCTTCATCGTCTTCGTCATGCTCGGCCGAGTGCTGTGGGCCGTGCATGAGAGTGGGAAGTGCCCAGGTGCGGGCGCCGGGTGTGCCGTGAGGGTCGATCTGGGGTGTGCGTGAGGGACGGCGGCGAGTCGTCTTCGACGGGCACGAGTCTGCCGCTGTTTCCGCCTCCGGCACGGTGAGCTCATCCGCCTCCGGCATGGCCGTGCGCGGCACGCCGGTCGGCACGTCCACCTCCGGCATGGTGAGCCAGGCGGACTCCGAGGTGGTGAGGCGAGTGGCTCCGGTCGCCGTGACACCGGCCGCGTCCGACGCGGTGAGGCTGGCGGTGTCCGGGACGGTGGAGCCGGCGGCCTTCGATGCGGTGAGACGGGCGGCCTTCGAGGTGGGGGCCGGCGCGGTGTTCGGAGACGATCGAGAGGCGTGGCCGGGGGGCCAGCGGAGGTGGGTGCAGCGGGTGAGCCGCGGGCCGGGGGTGACCTCGTTGGAACCTGGTGAAGTCTCCGTGGAAGCTGCTGAAAGAGCCGCCCCTGTGACGAGGACGGTGGTGACGAGCATCGTGATCACGGATGCCCTCCTTGGGCTCGATGAGGAATCGAGGCCCCAGGATCCGACGAGCGGGGTCCTCACCGCCGACCCGAATCTCGCTCTGTGGATTAATGGGATCGGCCACTTCGCCGACGGACTCACCGGCACCGCCCTGACCTGCAACAAAGACAGAGACAGGACAGTATCCGTGGTGGGGTTGTGGATAACTCGTCGCCTCGCACCTGGCGCGGGTGGCTGATCCGTCGTCTCAGGATCGTCATGGAGTTGGGCGATCGGGATTTCGTCGGAGCCGGTGTCGTTTCTGTACAAGACCCGGGTGGTCGTTCGCACCTGAACTCCCGGGCGCTGCCATCGTCATGGCGGAGTGGCGCGCGCCACAGCCGGCACGAGACGCCCCTCAGGCGCCAGACCGTATTGCAGGCGGGTGAGAAGTTCGGGGAAAGGGTCGCGTGGAGGCGGCTCAGGAGTTAGCCTCGCGCCCGTGGAAGAGCTTCTGGGACGCGTGCTGGTCGTGGACGACGACGAGGTGATTCGGCAGCTCATCGCCGTCAACCTCAATCTGGAGGGCTTCCAGGTCGAGACGGCGACCGACGGGCAGGACTGCCTTGATCGGGTGGGGGCGGTTCAGCCGGACGTCATCACGCTGGACGTGATGATGCCGCGGCTGGACGGCTGGATGACGGCCACCAAGCTGCGCGCCGACGAGCGGACCAGCCACATCAAGATCATGATGATCACGGCCCGCGCCCAGGAGGACGACAAGAAGCGCGGCCTCGCGATCGGCGTCGACGCCTACCTGACAAAGCCGTTCGACCCGGCCGAGTTGATCCAGGTCGTGAGAGATCTGGCCTTGTCCGCCCGCACGGGATCCGGCGGCTGAGCACCGCCCCGTCCGGCGACCGAGCGACGCGGTCCCCTGCGGCCGGAGCGCGCCGTGCGACGGCCCTCAGCGTGCGAACGTGCCGATGGTCTCCCCCGAGGCGATGGCCGCGTCCTTGATCCGCCGGTGGAGCGTCTGGGGATCGCCGGACGCCGTGACGGCCTCGGGCAGCGCGTACACGATGAAGTGGTAGTGGTGGACGCCGCTCGGCGGGCACGGTCCCTTGTACGCCGGATCGCCGCCGCTCCCCCGTGCCACCGTCCCGGGTGCCGTGCCCTCGTCGGCGCGGGTCGTGGTGGCGGGGATGCCGGTCACGATCCAGTGGATGTAGGAGCCGCCTGGCGCGTCCGGGTCGTCGACGACGATGGCCAGCTCGCGGGCGGACGAGGGTACCCCGCTCCAGGTGAGCGGGGGCGAGACGTCCTGGCCGCCTCGGGCCGCGCAGGCGTACTTCTTCGGGATCTCGGCGCCCTCGGCGAAGGCGGGGCTCGCGACCTTGAGACCGGACGCCGGCGTGGCCCCCTCGGCCGAGCAGCCGGCGAGCGTGATCGCCGCGGCGAGCACCAGAGCGTTTCCGATCTTCATATTCCCAGCATAACCAGGTCGCCTGCCCCGTCCGGGGAGTGCCGCGCCACGACACCCCGTCACGAGGAAAGGGCCCGCGCCTCTTGGGGGGTGGAGAGGCGCGGGCCGTGGGGAGGGGTCAGTTGCCGAAAGTGAACCAGTTGAGGTTGACGTAGTCGGCCGACTGCCCGCTGGAGAAGGTGATGTAGACGGTGTGCGTGCCGGTCACCCCGGCGATGTTGGCGGGGACGGTGCGCCAGCTCTGCCATCCGCCGGTGTCGCCGATGGCGAAGTCGCCGATGGGCGCGGCGCTGAGGCTGTCGAGCCGCACCTGGACGAGGCCGCTCGCGGCGCCCGCCCCCGACGCGACGCGCGCGACGAACTGGGTGGCCGGGGTGGACCCGAAGTTCACCCCGTCGTACCGGAGCCAGTCACCGTTGGCGATGTGGGAGACGTTGCTGCCGCCCCCGGCGTCGGTGGTGGCCTCGGTCTGGGTGCCGGACTGCGCCTGGTAGTTCTCGGCCTGGATGGTGGAGCGCGCGTCCACGCCACCGCCGGGCGGCGGCGAGGTGGGCGGGCCGGTGGGCCCGGTGCCGCTCTGCCAGACGGCGACGTAGTCGACGACCATCGGGCGGCCGGAGACGGTCGCCGCCGTCGGGGTCTGCCCGCCGAGCGCGTTGGGGAAGGCCCCGCCCATGGCGACGTTGAGCAGCAGGAAGTACCCGGCGTGGCCGGTCATGTTGTTCCAGGTGCCCGCGTCGACCTGGTTCTGGGTGACGCTGTGGAACTGCTGGCCGTCGACGTACCAGCGCAGGGCGTTGGGGGTGGAGGCGCGGTCCCATTCGAACCGATAGGTGTGGAACGCCGACTGGCAGGTGGATCCGGGGCACGGCCGGTTGGCGCCGAGGCCGGTGGTCTCGTTGCACGGCCCGCCGGGGCTGACGCCGCAGTGCAGCACGGCCCAGACGGAGTTGATGCCGTTGACGTTCTCCATGATGTCGAACTCGCCGATGCCCGGCCAGTTCCAGTAGTTACCCCGGTAGGGCGCGCCGAGGGCCCAGAAGGCGGGCCAGTAGCCGAGGGCGGCGTCGCCGGTGACGTTGGGCATCTGGATGCGGCCCTCGATACGCAGGACGCGCCCCGCGTCGGGCTTGAAGTCTGCGCGGCGGGTCTCGATGCGGGCGGACGTCCAGTTCTGGCCGCTGCCGATCGGGGTGATGCGCAGGTTGCCGGTGCCGTCGAGGCTGACGTTGGACGGGCTGGCGGTGTAGTTCTGGATCTCTCCCGTGCCCCAGTTGGCGGGGCCGCCCGGGTAGGCGTGCCCGGTGTCGATGATCCAGTTGGCGGACGACGGGAGGGTGCCGGCCGCGCCGTTGAAGTCGTCGCTCCAGACGAGGCTCCAGCCGCTCGGCGTGGGGGGCACGGCGGCGCCTGCGGGGTTCGTCACGGCGAGGGCGATGAGGGGCAGGATCGCGGCGCCGATGACGATCAGCAGTGCGCGGATTCGGGGGCGGCGCCTTTCGGTGGGTCGGGTCGGTGAGTCCATGCTCGTCCTCATATCTCGGGGTGGATCGCCTATGTGCCGGAGATCAGAGCGGACCGTGCCGGCCCGGACGGGCGTCCGGGCCGGGGCCGGGTACGGGCCGTGGCCGGCGGGAGGTCACGGCCCGTACGGTGTGTGTCAGCGGAAGGGAAGAGTGATCACCGAGCGGTTGCCGGTGCCGACCGAGGCCGGGTTGGTGCCGATCGCGCTCCACACCTCGACGCGCACGCGACCGTCGCGCAGATCACCGAGGGTGCCGGTCGCGGAGGACGGGCCCGTCCCCTGCGTGTAGTGCTCGAAGCCGGTGACCGGGTCGGTGGCGAAGTAGGGGTAGGTCTCGACGCGGTCGTAGGTGCCGTCTCCGGTGAGGTCGTAGGAGACGCGCACCTGGATGCCGTTGGCCACGGCGGCCCCCGAGTCGAGGAACAGGTCGAACGCCGTGGCGGCGCCGGTGTACGTCATGGTGAGGCCGCTCGCCGTGTAGGTCACGGGGTTGAACGGCGTGCCGTCGTGGTTGGTGCCGCCGGCCGAGGGGATGGTGTCGGCCCCGGTCGCCCCGGCGGTGGCGGCGAGCCCGCCGCCGGTCTGCAGGTAGCGGGTCGGCGAGCCCGGCGGGGGCGTGACGGTCGGCGTCGGTGTGGGGGTGACCGTCGGCGTGGGCGTCGGGGTCGGCGTGGGCTCGGTGCCTCCCGCGCTGGTCGCCGTCGAGCCGGCCGGGACGTTCAGCGTCCGTCCGTCCGAGAACCTGACGGTTCGGGGGGCGGTGCCGAAGTTGTGCGCGACGTAGGTGCGCGTCCCGTTCTGGTTGAAGACGGCGGCCGTCGGGGTGTCGGCCGTGACCGCCGGGTCGACGAGGCCGAGCCGGGCCAGGTTGTAGATCCAGTGGTACTCGTGCGCCTTGGAGTCCCCGGACTCGGGGGTGTAGTCGTTCCAGCCGGCGTCCCAGTTCGCCTTGGCGGCGGCGGGGTCGCCGAGCGCGCGGTACTCCCAGATGATGTCGCGCCATTCCACGGCGGGCCCGCCGTTGTTGGCCTCCATCTCGGCCAGCCCGGCGCGCACCTTGGCCGGGTAGAGGCCGTGGTACAAGGAGCCGGCGGTGATCGGCAGGTAGTTGATGCCGTGGATCTCCTCGGGGTTGCCGGTCCACCAGGTGCCGTACGCGGCGCCTTCGCCCCAGATCATGCCCGCGGTGTCGTGGCCGTAGTTCGGCGGGAAGACCACGCCGTCCACGTCGAACCAGTACTGGGCGATCGTGGCGCTCTGGGTGGTGTACAGGTAGATGCCGAGGTCGCGCAGCGCGGTGTCACCGGTGGCGGCGCCGAGCAGCAGGGCTCCGGCGGCGAAGTTCATCGCCTCCGACGACGACTCCTCGTTGTTCCCGGCGGCGAAGCCCTGGTGGCCCGAGGCCCAGCCGTTGCCCGCGTACGGGTCGAAGTTGCGCAGGAACGGGAAGCGCGCGTCGCCACGGTCCCAGTTGTTGGCGTCCCTGGCGAGCAGCTTGGCCATGCCGCCCCACTGGCCGTCGGCGGCCCACGCCTTGTCGTAGCGCGCGACGGTGGCGGCGGCCATCAGGTAGTAGCCGTAGTGGAAGTGGTGGTCGTTGACCTCGGTGTCGCTGCCGTAGGAGGCCGGGTAGCCGGTGAGGATGCCCCATGAGGCGTCGTAGCGGAACTGCTCGCCGCCCGCCGTGAACCAGCTCTGCAGCTTGGTCTTGAGCAGCTCGATCAGCTTGTCGCGCGTGGCGTTGTCGCCGAGCTGCTCGGCGATGGGCACGAGCTGGGCCAGCCGCCCGAGGGCCTTGCCCGCCCAGTAGGTATCGCCGGCGCCCTTGTACGGGTCGGCGGCGTTGGCCTCCTGGCGGACGAAGTCGAGCAGCCGGGCGCGGTCGTAGGCGCCGAGGTCGGGCAGCGAGGGCAGGACGCCGTGGAAGGTCTGCCGGGTGCTGAACGTGGCGCCCTCGCGCAGCTTCATCGTGCCGCGGGACGAGGCGTAGGTGTACGCGGTGAGCGCGTCGGTGGTGGCGAGCCACTGGTGCCGGTAGAGGGCGAGCAGCGTGCCGGTCTGCGTGCCCTCCTTGGCCGTGGTGGCGGCGGTGTAGGTGGTGGTCACCCGGGCGTTCGCCTCGTCGTAGGACCAGCTCACGGTGGTGCCGGTGACGAACGAGTAGGCGTACTTCGCGAACAGGTCGAGGGCGGCGCGGGAGGGCAGCGCGGCGACGGAGAAGTAGTTCTTGCCGCCGAGCGCGACGGTGGCGGTCGTCCCGTTGATCGCCCAGTCGGTGCCGGTCGGGGCGAACAGGGCGTAGTCGTGCCCGTTGACGGTCGCGCCGAGCACGTTGCCGCGGTCGGCCCAGATGGTGGGCGCGGCGACGAAGGCCACCTGGCCGTCGCCTCCCGTCGGGGTGGCGTAAACGTACGGCGAGCCGTGGCCGATCGTGGCGCGCAGCGTGCGCGCGCCGTCCGACCAGTAGGGGGTGACCGTCCAGTCGGACCAGCCGTCGACCTGGGTCCTCGGCGCGTTGAGGCCGGTCACGCCGAGGGTGAGGTCGCGGGCGTGGCTGTAGGCGTACTGCGTGGCCGAGCCGCCGGGCGTGGACGGGTAGCTGACCTCCAGCCCTCCCGCCACGGCGTGGAAGGCGAGGGGGTGTGCGTACATGTTCTCGGAATACGGATTGCCCGGGTACCTCTGGAAGGCCAGGGAGGACCACCAGTCGTTGGTCGGGACCTTGGCCGTGACGGCGGAGGTGACCTTGGGGGCGACCTGCGCGCCCGTGTTGTCGGCGGGGCCGGAGGCTCCGGCGGGCAGGTCGGTGGTGTAGCTGCCCGCGCCGACGGCGATCGTGGCGGCCTGGGCCGGCCCGGCGGTCACGGTGGTCAGAAGGCCGGCGAGGAGGGTGACGACGGCGAAGCCGGCGGTGCGGCGCCTGCGCGGGAGGCGGCCGGCGGCGGGACGGTTGGGCGTGGTGTCCGAGGAGACCTGGTTGATCATGCGGAGAGACTTTCGTCCTGGGGGGTGAACCGGCCCACGCCCGGGCGAGGGGGCGAAGACCGGCGGTGGTTCGTACGGCGGGCCTCGACACCGTTCAAGGCCCGCACGGCGGCGCGAACCGATTGTTCGCGGTGACGTAACGTGCGTGTAACGCTCTCAGCGCCGCTGACGCTATTTGCGTCAAGAGCCCCTGTCAACAGCGTGAAAATGTTTCTTGAAGATCACGAGAGCGCTCTCATCCTCCGCGACGGCACCGCTACGGGCAGGCGTCACACCAGTACCCTTTTCACCAGGCATGACAGCGGCAAAGCGGAGCGGAAAAGCCGCGAACAGCGCACGACGCACGAAGTCGGATCACTTTCCGTCACCGGCGGCCTCCAGGGCCCGCCCCGACCCCTTAGGGTTGTAGTCGGAGAGCGCTCTCCATCCAGCGGCCCGACCCGCCGGTCGAACGGCTATATTGGACTGGTGAAAAACATGATATGAGCACCGCCCAATTAGCCGTTTCCGCGGCCGTCACGACCCGCGCCCGGCGAACGCGGGCGGCGGGTACACACTTGGCGGCTCCTGGGCTTGTCCCGGAGCGCGACTGTAAGGCCCGGCGACCCCGCGTTACGTCCGGGCGGCGATCCGGCCCGACACGGGCCCGACACGGCCCGCCATGGGCGATCGTTTGGGCCCTACTGATAATTTCCAGTGGCACGATGGGGAGCGGCGGGTTTCGTTATCGTTCACTTCGGTCTCGAAACCCAGTGGCGGCTTCTCATATCGACAGATATCGACAGCGGCTGTGGCACCGGCCGACCATCCCGGGCGGCTGCCGCACCCACGACCTCCATCAGAGGAAAGACAGGGCTCTAGCGAATGAAACGACCAACCCTGGAGGCGGTCGCCGCACGCGCCGGCGTCTCCCGGGCGACCGTCTCGCGGGTCGTCAACGGCCAGTCGACTGTCACTCCGGAGATCCGGGAGACGGTGCTTCGCGCGGTGAGCGAACTGGGGTACGTCCCCAACTCCGCCGCCCGCAGCCTGGTCACCCAGCGCACCGACTCCATCGCGCTGGTCATCTCCGAGCCCGCAACGCGGGTCTTCTCCGACGACCGGCTGTTCTCGACGGTGATCCGCACGGTCAGCAGCGAGTTGGAGGCGGCCGACAAGCAGATCGTGCTGATGCTCGCGAGCGCCCCCCGCGGCCACGCGCGCGTGGAGCGTTACATTTCGGGCGGCCACGTCGACGGCGTGCTGCTGCTGTCCATGCACGGCGCCGACCCCCTGCCGGGCGCGCTGACCCGCATGGGTGTGCCGGTGGTGTCCTACGGCCGGCCGGCCGTGGCGGTCGAGATGCCCTACGTCGACAATGACAACGTTGGCGGCGCGTCGGCGGCCGTACGGCACCTGCTCGACAGCGGGAGGCGCCGGATCGCCACGATCGCGGGCCCGCAGGACATGATAGGAGGTCAGGACCGCCTGACCGGCTACCGCGAGGCCCTGCGCGACTCCGACCGCCGCTCGATCGTCGCCGTCGGCGACTTCACCCGCGCCTCGGGCATCTCCGCGATGCGCCAACTCCTGGAGGACGACCCCTCGCTCGACGCCGTGTTCGTCGCGAACGACGTCATGGCGATCGGCGCCCTGCAGGTGCTGCGCCAGGCCGGGCGCCGCGTCCCGGACGACGTCGCGGTCGTGGGCTTCGACGACATCGAGGCCGTGCGCTACACCGACCCGCCGCTGACGACCGTGCGGCATCCGATCCCCGAGCAGGCCACCGCGATGGTGCGGCTGCTGCTGACTCCCCCGCAGGATCGCGCGAGCGACCGCGTGATCCTGCCGAGCGAGCTGGTCGTCCGCGAGTCCGCCTGAGGGGCCGCCCGGGGGGGTCACGACCGGTGGCCGAGCGCCCCCGGGATGCGGTTCAGCACGCTGTACGGCACAAGCCCGTAGGCGTGGAAGTCCACGGCGTCGCCGCCGGCCGCCTTCACCGCGCGGACCTTCGCGGCCAGCCTGTCCTCGGAGTCGGTGTCGGGACGGCCCGGGCGCAGCACGACCCGCAGCTCGCGGTCGTTGCCCACCGAACGGCGGTACGCGCCGACGTCGTCGGCCACCCGCGCGGCGTCCCTGGCGTAGGCGAGCACGCCGAACGACGGGACGAGGTCGCCGAGCGCGACCAGGTCCACGCCGAGCTGCCAGGCGTCGTGCGCCGCGAGCCCCGCCGGGGGCAGCCCGTCGGCGTACCCCTTGACCTGGCCGGTGCCGTCCATGAAGGTCAGCCGCGAACCCTCGGCGGCCACGGCCGAGGAGACCTCGCTGACCAGGGAGGTCACGGTCTCGGAGCGGGCGCGGGCGTAGGCCACGGCCTCCGGGCCCGCGTAGGCGGTGAGCGCCGCCCGCGTCACCTCGCCCTGCGCGGGAGGGTCGCCCTCCAGCACGCCGCCGATGATCCTCGCGCACTCCTCGCGCGCGACCTCCGCCTTCACGCCGAGGTCGGCGGCGCGCCGCATGCACCACGAGCAGAAGCACAGCCCGAGCAGGAACTCGTCCATGGGGCCGAGGGGGACGTACGACCGGTCCTGCCGGTAGCCCTGGGCGAACGTCCCGAAATGCAGGGACTCGGCCACCACGCTACGCACGCCCTGGCGCGCCACGGCCCGCGCCAGCGCCACCGCGTACAGGCGGACGTCTGGCTGAGCCGGGCACAGCGCGGCCGGGGACCCGCGCCCGCCGAAGCAGTCCTGGACGGTCAGGTCGAGGTTGGCCAGGCCCAGCGTGACGTTCTGCAGGAAGACGGCCAGGCCGTGCAGGACCATGCCGTGGTCCTCGGCGGCCTCACGCAGCGCGGCGAGCGGCTCGGCCTCCGCCCCCGGCTGCACCGGCGGCGCCAGGCGCAGGTTCGCGAACAGATCGTCCGGGAGCGGGAAGTGGACTCCGTCGGAGCGCAGGGTCACCCGGGAAGCGCCGTGCGGGGTGACGTCGCGGGCCGCGTGGTAGGTGGCGGCCACCGTGACCTCGCGCACGCCGTACTCGGCGATCCTGCCGAGGACGCGGCGGGCGCCCTCGTCCCGCACGTCCTCGACGAAGACGTGAACCGAACCCTCCACCGCTGCCGAGCCTTTCCGGGAGGCCGCCGTGCGCGACCGTGAGTGACCTACGTCCCAGGCGACCCTATATCTTCACAGGTAAGCAGCGACCGGTCCAGCAGCGGACGGGCCCGCAGCAATTCGCGGGCCTGCGAGCGGGCCAGGTTCCAGCCGTTCCACGGGTCCGCGTGGCCGAACTTGCCGGGGGCGGACATCTCGGCCAGCAGGCAACTGCGCGCCGGCTCGGGTAGCCGGTCCACGGCGGGCACGGCCTCGGCGCCGAGGTCGCCGAGGTAGTCGACGTCGAGCCGGGAGACGCCCCGCTTGTCGATCTGGCTCTCGGCCACCCGCAGGTCGGGGTTCCAGGCCGCGAAGATCACCAGGGTCAGCGAGGTGACCAGCACCAGCGTACGGGGCAGCCACCCGGCCCCGCGCCGGGCCATGCGCAGAGCGCCGGCGGCGATGACCAGCGCGAACACCGCGCCCAGCCACCAGATCGCCGCGCCGACCGAGGCGCGCAGCCGCGACATGCCGTAGGCGTCGGTGTAGAGGCCGAGCCGGTGCAGGGCCGAGGCGAGGATGACCATCGTCAGCCCGCACAGCAGGCCGAGCAGCCCGGCCAGCACCCAGCGCTGACGACCCGCGGGCGCGAGCACACCCGCCGCCACGGCGACGATCGCCAGCACGAACACGCTGACCGTGACCAGCTCGAAGAAGCCCGACCGCGCGTACTCCGCGTAGGTCAGCCCGGCCGTCTCGACGACCTTGCGGTTGCCGCCGAACAGCGTCGTGATCTGCACGACCACGAACGCGACGAACAGCAGGTCCACCGCCACCAGCGGGGTGATCCACAGCGTGGGGGTCACCTTCCTGCGCCGGACGAGCACCTGGGGCTCCACCGTGGGCCGCAGCGCGACCAGCGCGGCGCCGCCGACGAGCGCGACGAACAACCCGAACACCAGCAGGCGGAACGGCAGCGCGGGCACCCAGCCGGGGGCCGTGAACAGGCGCCCCACCAGCGACGAGAAAACCGCGTCCGCCGAGGCGAACAGCATGCCGAACACCAGCATCAGCACCAAGGCCAGGCCCAGCCCGGCGAACACGGGCCCCAGCCGCCGGTTCACCCCCTTGAACGGGGCCGCGAGGAACCACGGGAGCGGCGCGAGCGCCAGCAGCACCGACAGCCCTCCCCGGATCACGCCCAGCCAGCCCCGCCCGCCGCCGGACACGGCGAGCGCCGCCAACCCGAACCCCGCGAGCGTCATCGGGCCGACCAGCCAGCCGGCGTCGCGGAACAGCACCACCGCGACCATCGCGTACGCCAGCAGGCCGAACGCCAGCGTCCACGGGGTGATCCGCGCCCGCGCCCACGGCAGGACGGCCGCCCCGGCTGCGACGGCCACCAGGACGAACCCGAGACCCGGTCTGCTCCCCGGGAGCGCCACGGCGGCCAGCAGGCCCACCGCCGCGGCCAGTCCCGGCAGGGCGCGGGGCGTCCTCGGCAGGCGGGGGCGCGGCAGCAGCGGCGGCGGCACGTACACCTCGGCGGGGTCCCCGGGCTTGGGGTCGCCCGGCTTGGGGTCGACGGCCTGAGAGCCGGCGTCTTTGTAGCCCAGCGAGGCGCCGAGCATCGTGCCACCGGCCGTGAACAGCACCATTGCCACGGGCCCGTAGAGGCCGCCGAAGAAGTAGCCGAGGAAGAACGCGACGCACAGCCCGACGACGAACCCGCACACCAGCCCCACCAGCCCGCCGGCGTAGGCCTTCTTCCAGGACACGGACGCCACGAAGTCGGGTTCGGGGGCATCGAAGCGGCTCCCCGTCCGCGTCCCGGGGGCCGGGTACGGGGGCGAGCCGGGGCGCGGACCTGAGCCGGGCGCGGGGTACTGACCGGGCTCTGGATAGGGCCAGGGCGCTGCGGCCGGAGCGGGGTGGGGCCGGAGCAGGGTGTCCTGCGGGGCCGGTGCGGCGGGCAGGTGGGTCGGCGGATGTCCGGCGAGGGACGACGCGGCGGCCCCCACAGGCTGAGGGACCACACCGGCCCCCTCGACACCGGACACCGCGGCGAGCTCCGCAGGACGGGCAGGCGTTTCGGCACGTCCGGAACCCGAAGAGGCGGCCACGGGAACGGCACCGGCATGCGACCCGGAGACGGTGACCGGCTCGGAGGCGGCCACGGACTCGGACGCGGTGACTCGCTCGAAGGCGGTGACGGACTCGGGGACGGAGACCGTCTCGGGCGCCTCGGACCCCACGACCAGGCCAGCGGCACCCGCGACCAGCACGTCGTGCGCGCCGCCATGGCCCGCCGCGCGCGGGCGCGCTTTGGCGGCTCCCGGCTCGGCGGAAGCATCGGCCGACGTGACAGGGACGCCCGTGACAGGGACGCCTTCGGCCGGGGCGGAAGAGGCGAGGGGCTCGCGCGGCCCCTGTGTCGCGCGAGGGTCCTCGGGGGCAGGTAATGGACCGTCCGAATCGGTCATGGCGGTTGTCCTTCCGGGAAGGTCGACCACCATGTGGCAGCCGGCCGGCGTGTCGGCGACGCTGATCGAGCCGCCGTGCAGTTCGACGATCTCCTTCACGATGGCCAGCCCCAGCCCGGCCCCGCCCGCGTCCGCCGCCCGCGCGCTGTCCAGGCGGGAGAAGCGTTCGAACACTCGAGACCGCTCGGTCTCGGGGATCCCCGGCCCCTCGTCCACGACGCCAAGGCGCACCCCCGTGCCCTTGGGCCTTGCTTCGAGCCGCACCCGCCCGCCGGACGGGCTGTGCCGGACGCCGTTGTCCAGCAGGTTGGCGAGCACCTGGGCGAGCAGCGCGGGGTCGGCGTGCACGGCGAGGCGCGGGGTCACCAGGCTGGACAGCGCCACGTCGTCGCGGGTCAGGCTCGCCTCGCGGACGGCTTGGCCGCACAGCGCGGCCAGGTCCACGGGTTCGCGCTCGATCGACCGAGCGCCGGAGTCGAGGCGGGACAGGTCGAGGAGCTGGGCCACCAGCCGGCCGAGCCGCTCGGTCTGGGCCAGCGCGGTGCTGAGGGTGTCGAGGTCGGGCGCGGAGACGCCGTCCACGAGGTTCTCCAGCACGGCCTGCAGGCCGGCGATCGGCGTGCGCAGCTCGTGGCTGACGTTGGCGACCAGCTCGCGGCGTTGCCGGTCCACCTCGGCGAGGTCGGCGGCCATGGCGTTGAAGGCGCGGGCCAGCTCGCCGACCTCGTCGCGGGAGGTGGCGGACACCCGCATCCCGTACCGGCCCTTGGCGATGGTCTGGGCGGCGGCGGCCATCTCGCGCAGCGGCCCGGTCATACCGCGGCCGAGCAGCTGCACCATGCCGATGCTGAGCAGCGCGGCCAGCCCCATGCGCAGGGAGGCGTCCACGCCGAGCACCCGGCCGTACTCGTCGATGGTGACCGCCGTGGCGACGGCCAGCAGGATGACCAGGCCGAGCTTGACCTTGATGCGGCCGAGGAAGTCCAGCGGCCTCATGGGCGAACCAGGGCGTAGCCGACGCCGTGCACAGTGCGGACGATGCCGGAGCCGAGCTTGCGGCGCAGGGCGCGCACGTGGCTGTCGACGGTCCGGGTGGCGGCGGCCTCGGAGAAGCCCCAGATGTCGGACAGGAGCCGTTCACGCTCGAAGACGTGCCCGGGACGTTCGGCGAGCCGCCTCAGCAGGTCGAACTCGGTGCGCGTGAGCTGCGCCTCGGCCCCGCGCACGAAGACCCTGCGCTCGGCGGTGTTGATCTCGACGTCGCCGACGCGGATGACGGTGTCCTCGTGGGCGAGCTGCGCGGCCCGTTCGACCCTGCGCAGCAGCGCGTGGATCCTCGCGACCAGCTCCCGCATGCTGAACGGCTTGGTCAGGTAGTCGTCCGCGCCGACGCCGAGCCCGACGAGCAGGTCGGTCTCCTCGGCGAGGGCGGTGAGCATCAGCACCGGGACGGGCCGGGCGGCCTGCATGCGCCGGCACACCTCCAGCCCGTCCAGGCCGGGCAGCAGCCGGTCGAGGATGACCAGGTCCGGCTCGGCCCTCGCATACATCGCCAGGGCCTCCTCCCCGTCGCCCGCGATGCGCACGTCGAATCCCTCGGCGCCAAGCCGGCTGCGCACGGCCAGCGCGATGGTCCTGTCGTCCTCGACCACGAGAATGCGTCGCTGGTCTGTCACGCGAAGAAGCCTAGGACGGGTGCGTGCAGACATATCTCGGCAAGATGTGCAGATCCCATGCAGAACTTGATCAGCTCACCCCGAGAACCATCCCGGCGTGGTGCCAGGTGGATGGGGACCACCTGGTCACCGTCGGGCACGACGCCCGGCAGCGGCGGCGGACCGACCGAGGTGTCGCCGTTGGCCGGCGGTCTGGATCAGAGGCGCTCGCGCAGGTCCCTCTTGAGGATCTTGCCGACCGCGTTGCGCGGCAGGGACTCGACGAGCTCCAGCCGCTGGGGCAGCTTGTAGGAGGCCAGGCCCTTGTCCCGCAGGAAGTCGGCCAGCGCGCCGAGGTCGACGTCGTCGCGCGCCACCACCACCGCGCACACCCGCTCGCCGAGCACCTCGTCCGGGTACCCGATGACGGCGACCTCCACCACGGCGGGGTGGCCGCCCAGCAGCCCCTCCAGCTCGGCCGCCGAGATGTTGACGCCGCCCCGGATGATCAGGTCCTTCGTACGGTCGACGTACCGCAGGTAGCGCCCGCCGTCGCCGGCGATCTCGAAGACGTCCCCGGTGACGAGGTACCCCTCCTCGTCGACCGGGTCCGCCGTGGCCGTGCCGGGGAGGTACCCCGCGAAGACGGTCGGCCCGGACAGCCGCAGCTCGCCCGGACGCCCCGGCTCGGTGATCTCTTCGCCCGTGCCGGTGTCGACCAGCCGGACGCGGGTGGCGGCCATGGTGCCGGGCCAGGTGCCGCCCGGGACGCCGGGCCTCGGGAAGAAGCGGGCGCGCTCCTCGGGGTCGGGGATGGTCACCGGGTCGGACAGCAGCGCGATGCCCTCGTTGGAGCCGAAGAAGTTGATGATGGCGATGCCGTGCCGCTCCTGCCAGCCCCGCACCATCCACGGCGGCAGCGGCGCCGACCCCGACCCGATGCGCGTCAGCGAGGAGATGTCGTACCGCTCCAGCATCTCCGGCTTCTGCAGCAGCATGGTCAGCAGCGCGGGCGGGGCGAGGGTGTAGGTCACCTGCTCCTCGGTGATCTGGTCCAGGTAGACGAGCAGGTCGAACGGGTGGTGCTGGACCAGCACGAAGCCGGTGCGCAACCACGGCAGGAAGACGCCGCCGATGCCGGCCATGTTCACCATGGGGAACGGGTTCAGCACGACGTCCTCGCCGGTCAGCGAGGGGGCCGCCGTGGTGTTGGCCTCGACGGCGAACCAGTCGTAGTGGCAGCGCGGCACGCCCTTCGGTGTGGCCTCCGTGCCCGAGGTCCAGCAGATCGTCACGCAGTCGTTCGGGTCGGTCCGCAGCCCCTTGACGTGTGCCGAGAGCGCGGCCGGGTCGGCGGCGGCCGTCTCCAGGTCGCGCGCCGGGTCGCCCCAGGCCAGCACGAGCGGCGGCGCGGCGACCTCCAGCCTGCGGACGATCTCGGCGTTCTCGCGGTCGCCCACGCGGTCGGCGGTGACGAACACCTTGGGCGCGGCCAGGGTGATCACCTGCGTGAGCTCGTACTCGCGGTACTGCACGGGCAGAGGGGTGAGGACGGCGCCGATCCTGGCCGCGGCGAGGAACGTCACGGCCAGTTCGACGCTGTTCGGAAGCTGGACGGCCACCACGTCGCCCGCGGCGAGGCCGGTGTCCAGCAGGACCGCGGCGATCCTGTCGACCTCGGCGTCCAGCTCGGCCCAGGTGAGCCGCCGCGAGGCGCCGTCCATCAGGCTCGGCTTGTTGGGCGGGTCGACGATCGCGACGGCGTCCGGGCGCTCGCTCACCCGCTCACGGAACAGCCGGTCGACGGTGTCGTCCGTCCACCATCCGTCGGTGGTGTACCGCTCGACTCGCTGGTGCGGGTGCAGCCCCATCGCGACTCCCATCACAGGCTGGAGCGACCTTACGGAGCCGGACGCGGGCGGGTCAATGGCTCCGGCAAGATCTTCGTCCGGCGGACGGCCGGCGTCGCGCGTGAGTGCCTTTTCCCTTGGTTTCGGCGGGTTTTCCCGGCGCTCAGGCGAGATCCGGGTACGCGGACAGGTCGAAATGGACGTCTCGGCGTTCCAGCGCCTCGTGGCAGTGGCGGCAGAGCAGCACCGGGTTCAGGGCGTACCCGCAGGGCTTGTGGGTGATGTCCAGATCGGACCCGGGCGGGCCGGGCAGCTCGCGCTGCGCCCAGTGCACGAGGAAGGCGAAGACCTCGAAGTAGGCCAGGCCCCGCTCGGTGAGCCGGTAGTGGCGGCCGGCGTCGGCCTGGAGCACCCCGAGCTCGACGAACCGCTTCAGCCGGTCGGTGAGCACCGAGGGGGCGATGCCGAGCTCGCCCTGGAAGTCGACGAACCGCCGCACGCCGAGGAAGGCACCCGCGAGGACGCTCGTGCTCCACCGGTCGCCGAGGATCTCCAGCGAGAGGGGGCAGTAGCCGACGTAGTCCGTGCGGAAGTCGCCGCGCGCGTTGGTGCGGCGGTGCTGCCGGGGCAGGCCGACACGGGAGAACGTGGCGAGCGGGCCGCGCACGGTGTGGGTGTCGCGGGCCGTCATCGGCTTCCTGCAGCTTCCGCAGGCGATGTACGGACGGGCGTCGCGCCCGCAGCGGTCGTGGATCAGCGTCAGCAGGTCGGGCCGGTCGGCCTGGTCGCGCTCCCAGCTGTGGATGGCGACGAGGAACGACCACAGCTTGAGCCCGGGCTCCGTCAGCCTGTATTCGAGGCGGGTGCGGCCGTCGCGGTAGGCCTGCTGCGTGAAGATGCCGTACCTGACCAGCTCCTTCAGGCGGGACGCGAGGACGGACTCGGAGATGCCGAGGTGGTCGCGCCAGCCCGCGAACGTCCGGATGTGCAGCAGGAAGGCCCGCTGCAGGATCAGCAGCACCCAGCGGTCGCCGAGGATGGCCAGCGCGCGGCCGATGCCGCTGAGCCCGGCCGCCGGCTCCCCCGAGCCGCCGGGCCGGTCCGGGGAGTCGCCGAGGTCGGCGCCACCCGGGGACGCGTCGATCGTGCCGACGCCTTTCGTCGCCCATCCGGCCGCGGGTCGCCCCGTCCCGACACTGGCCGGTATTTCCTTAGCGTTCACTGCGTCCACTTTAAACACCACCGGTGAACGGTGCGCCACGGTCGCGCGTTGACGGGCTGACTTTCTTTATCGTAGCTTCCTGGAATGAGGGAACCTCCGATGGCGGTCGCGACGGTCATGGACCGCTCCGGCGAGCCGAATCCCTACCTCCTGGGTGTTTACGCGCCCGTGCACGAGGAGGTCACCGCCGAGGACCTGACCGTCGTCGGCGAGATCCCGCGCGACCTGAACGGCGTGTACCTGCGCAACGGGCCCAACGCGCGCCACCCCATGCGGGGCCGCTACCACTGGTTCGACGGCGACGGCATGGTCCACGCCATGCACTTCGAGAACGGCCGGGCGCGCTACCGCAACCGCTACATCCGCACCCGCGCCTTCGAGGCCGAGTCCGCCGCGGGCAGGTCCCTGTGGACGGGCGTCATGGAGAACGCCGCGGACAACCCGTTCGGCAACGGCCACGGGCTCAACCTGAAGGACTCCGCCAACACCGACCTGATCTTCCACCGCGGCAAGGTGCTCGCCACCTGGTACCTGTGCGGCTCGCCGTACGCGCTCGACCCGCTGTCGCTGGACACCATCGGGGCCGAGACGTTCCTCGACACGCTGACCGGCGACTTCATGGCCCACCCCAAGGTGGACGCGCGCACGGGCGAGATGTTCTGGTTCGACTACGGGCCGCGCCCGCCGTACCTGCGTTACGGGGTCGTGGGCGCGGGCGGCACGGTTGAGCACCTCGTCGAACTGGACCTGCCCGGCGCGCGGCTGCCGCACGACCTGGCGATCACCGAGAACCACGCCGTGCTGATGGACCTGCCGCTGTTCCAGGACCGCGACGCCGCCCGCGAGGGACGGTACAAGCTGACCTTCGACCGCGGGCTGCCCTCGCGCTTCGGTGTGATCCCGCGCCGTGGGCTCGCCGGCGACGTCCGCTGGTTCGAGGCCAAGCCCTGCTACATCTACCACGTGGTCAACGCCTGGGAGTCGGGGGACGAGATCACGATGGACGTGTGCCGGGTGGCGCGCCCGGCCCCGATGGGCGCGCGCGGCCCGCTGGCGCGCATGCTGTCGTACCTCAAGCTGGACGCGCGCATGTACCGCTACCGGTTCAATCTGCGCACCGGGATCACGTCCGAGGGGTACGTGGACGCGGAGCAGAACACCGAGTTCCCGTCCATCGACGCCCGCCTGACCGGATACCCCACGCGGTACGCCTACAACGTGTCCGTGAAGGACGCCGAGACCAACCTCTTCGACGGGCTGATCCGCTACGACAACGTCACCGGCGAGCGGCAGCGGTACGACTTCGGCGAGCACCGCTACGGCAGCGAGGCGCCCTTCGCGCCCCGCGACGGCGCGACCGGCGAGGACGACGGCTACCTCGTCACGTTCGTCACCGACGAGCGCGAGGGCGCCTCCGAGGTCCAGATCCTCTCCGCCGCCGACCTCACCGCCGGGCCGATCGCCCGCGTCCTGCTCCCCCGGCGCGTCCCGCTCGGCTTCCACGCCACCTGGGTCCGCGCGGACCAGCTCCGGTGAACAGGCCCGAGGGCCCGCGCGGCCGATTACGTCGGGAGCGGATCGCGGCGCGCACTGGTGGGGAGCGTCCCTTATGGGGTTGACTGTGCGTCGGGCATGCGCGGGGTTGGCGAGGGCATGCCACACGGGGCACGACGCCTCCCGCGGCGTAGGGCAGGTGTGTTGAAAGATGAGGCTCAGCGTCTCCCTCGGGCTGTGGCAGGACCGGCCGGCGGACGAGGCGGTACGGACCGCGCAGATCGCGGACGAGCAGGGCTATCCCGAGGTGTGGGTCGGCGAGATGGCGACGTACGACGCGTTCGCGCTCGCCACGGCCATCGGCATGCGGACGCGCCGTATCGGGCTGACGGTCGGGCCGCTGGCGGTCAGTGTCCGCGACCCGATGATGATCGCGATGGGGGCCGCGTCGGTCGCCGGGCTCACCGGCAGGCCGGTGGACGTCGCGCTCGGCACCTCCAGCCCGGTGGTGGTCGAAGAGTGGCACGGGAGGTCCCGCGCGGGAGCCGCCACGGCGCTGCGCGAGGCCGTCCAGGCGCTGCGGCCCCTGCTCGACGGGGAGAAGTCCGACTTCTCCGGTACGCGCGTCTCCAGTAAGGGATTCCGCCTGCGGCTGCCGGCCCCCCGCTCCAAGCTCAGCGTCGCGGCGTTCGGCCCGGCCGCGGTGGGCGCCGCCGCGCTCGCCGACCGCATGGTGCTCAACCTCCTCACCCCCGCCTCCGCCGCGCGACTCATCACCGACCTGCGGCTCCTCTCCCCCACGACGCGCGTCGCCGCCTGGGTGGTCGCCGCCGTGGACCCGGACGCCGCCGCCATCGAGCAGATCCGGCGCGGGACGCTGCCCTACCTCGCCGCGCCCGGGTACGGGGAGATGTTCACCGAGTGCGGCTTCGGCGATCTGGTCGCCTACGCCCGCACCCGGCCGCATCCCCGCGACCTGCTCGCCGAGATCCCGGACGGGCTGCTCGAATCGGTCGCGCTCATCGGCGACTCGGTCGAGATCATGGACCGCCTCGACGCGTACGCGGAGGCGGGCGTGGACGAGGTGGCCCTGGTGCCGGTCAGCACCGACACCGACCCGTACGGCGAGGCCACCCTCAAGGCCCTCGCCGACCGCCCCTGACCTCGTTGCGGACGGCCCTGACCCCCGCGCCGGCCGGGCCGCGACCTCGCGGAACTCGGTCCACGGCGCCGCTCGTTGTCGTGAAGACGCAGAATGGCGGTGGGGACCTCCCCCGCTCGGCGAAGAGAAAGGCCCGGCCATGTCGCCACTCGGAAAGTACTACATAGGGGCGGCGATCGCCTCCGTGCTCGCCCTGCTGATCGTCCCGTCCCCGATATCCTGGCTGGTCGTGCTCGCCGTGCTCGGCGGGCCGGTGGTGGCGTACTTCATGCTGGACGAGTCGCAGCGCGCCCGCCTGCGCCGCATCCGCCGCCGTCAGATCGGCCGCTGACCTCGACGAGGTCCCTGGCCGGCCCGGACGACGCGGCCGGCCGGGTCACGCGGTGGCGACGGCGGCCACCTGCTCCTGCACGCGCTGGGCGACCTTGCGCTCGATGAAGAACGACAGGAACGGAACGGTGCCCGCGAGCAGCACCCCGACGGTGTAGGGCCAGGACCAGCGTGCCTTCAGCCCCAGGTTGAGGGCCGACAGCAGATACACCGCGTACACGAAGCCGTGCACGGGGCTGACGATGGCGGCGGGCGTGGCGTTGTCGAGCGGGCTGTACTTCACGACCATGGCGGCCACGAGGGCCAGCAGCATGCAGCCGACGATATAAGCCATCACCCGGAAGGGCTTGAGCGCGGATTCCACGACGATCATTACCTCGCTAGCTGAACGGTCCCCACACGATATCCCGCCCACCCGATGGTCCCCGCCCTGGGACACCACACCACCACGCCCCACCCGGCCACGGACCCGGCCGGCCGGCCACCACAGTGACGCGCTCGCCGATCCGTGACACCGCGCCCCTTCCGGACCTGCCCGCGGAAACCAGAGGCCCACCGGCCCCGCCCAGTGCCTCCGCACCCCCACGCTCCCGGCTCAGGGGCACCACGCCCCCACGCTCCTTGGGTTCAAGGGATCGTCGCAACACCTGTGTTCCTTGGGGATGCGATGGACTTCGAGATCCGGACGGCGCGGCGGGCGCCGGGGCGGCTGGTGCGTGAGCGCGCGGCGTTCATGGAGTTGTTCGCGCAAGGGGCCGCAAGCGGGACGTCAGGCCTGCGGGGTCACGTCCAGCGCCGGGGCCGGGGATTCGGATTCCGCCTTTTCCGGCCCTTCTTCGGTTTCCGACTTATCCGACCTGTCCCGGTCGGCCCGCACCGCGTCGCGGACGAAGTGGAACCACATGAAGAGGGCGAACGCGGCGAAGATCCACCACTGGGCCGCGTACGCGAGGTTCCGCCAGGTGAAGCCTCCCGAGACCGTCGGCCCCGGCACCTCCACCAGCCGCACTTCCTGCCCTCGCGCGGCCCCGCTCTGCGGCTGCCCCTGCGCGGTCGCGTTCTCCGGTGTCCCGCTTTCCCCTGCGGCACCGCTCGGGGGTGTCTCCTGGGCGGTCGTGTCGTGAGCGGTCCCTCCCGGCGCCGGGCGGACCTGTTCGGTGGCGACCACGAAGCCGTCCTGGAGGCGTACGCCGCTCCACACGTTGATCAGCTCGGCCGTCGAGACCGTGGCCACCTGGCCCGGCGGCAGCGGCGCGGTGCGGCGCTTGGCGAAGTCGCTGGGCTCCGAGGGCTGGACGCGCCCGGTCACCCGTACGGGCCCCTCGGGGACGGCCACAGCCGGGTCCGTGGCCGAGGCGACCCAGCCGCGCACGATCGGCACCAGACGGCCGTCGGACACCTTCAGCGGGGTGAGCAGCCAATAGCCGGAGTTCCCGCCCGCGCCGCCGCCGGTCTCCACCGTGGGCGCACGCTCGGCCACCAGCAATTGCCGCGAGGCGTCGAAGGACCCCTCCGCCGTCACCCGGTGGCTGAGCGCCTCCACGGGGACGCGCGCACCGGCCGGCAGCAGCGTGGACAGCGCCACGGGAGCCGGGTCCGTGATCGCGTGCGGCCTGCCGGACTCCTCGAAGACGCCGAGCTGCCATCGCCCGAGGAGGGTGAAGGAGATCAACACCCCGATAGTCACCAGGTGGAGTCCCACAAGGCGAGGCGAGAACAGCGTCCAAAACATACGCCCACGGTATCCGCCCCACCCCATGGTCCGGCTCCCGGACGCCTGGGGCGGGCGGTTCCCCAGCGAGCCTAACTGGCATAAACGGCGTCAAGCGTCGCGCCGGGTGGCTAAAGTCGTGCCCATGTCCGAACCTCAGATTGATCCTGCGGGGAATACCCAGCAGTTCAAGGCCTTCGCCCAGCGCCAGGAGCCGGAGGCGGCCGCGCCGCAGCGGTCCTACCTCGTGCCGGCCGTCGCGATCGTCGCCGCCGTCATCGTCGTCGCCGTGGTCGTCTTCCTGGTCGTCCGCTAACCAGTCCAAAACGCTCAAAGGGTGCCAGCGCCGCCGGAGTCAACCGTCGGCGCTATGTCCCGTGTCCGCGAGCCCCCGCCGGAGGGCACCCCAGCCCCCGGACGACCCGCCCCCTCATGGTGGGACGGGCCGCCTTCCCGGATGTGGTGGACCTACGGGCGAGGTGAGAGGACCAGGGCGCTGCCGCCGCCGCGGCGGGTGCGTTCGGCCACCGCCTGGATCTTGCCACGGGGGAAGAACTCGAGGCCGGTGGCGGCACCGATCTCGCCGACCGGCGGGCCGGGGGCGATCGCCAGGGTGTGCCCCTTGGCGGTCAGCTCGGGGCCGTAGCGGTCGATGAACGCCTGCTCGGCCTGGGTGGCCGCCGTGTTGCGCTGGCTCGCCCGCGGAGCGAAGAGGGCGTCGGGCAGGGACATGCCGAACTCGAACCGGTTGACGAGGATCTGCAGCACCGTGGTGATGATCGTCGCCCCGCCCGGCGAGCCGACCGCGAGCAGCGGCTTGCCGTTCTTGAGGATGATCGTCGGGGCCATGGAGGAACGGGGACGCTTGCCGGGGGCGGGGAGGTTCGGGTCGCCGGGAGCCGGGCCGAAGGTGAAGTCGGTCAGCTCGTTGTTCAGCAGGAAACCGCGACCGGGGACCACGATGCCGCTGCCGCCGGTCTGCTCGATCGTGATGTTGTACGCGGCGACGTTGCCCCAGCGGTCGGCGACGACCAGGTGGGTGGTCTCGGGGCCCTCGGGCTTCTCGGCGGCCTCCGCGGCCTTGGCGGCGTCACCCGGCGTGGCCTGCGGCGTGATCGAGTTCCCCTCGAACTGGCAGCCGGTGTAGGAGCCGTCGGGCGAACCGGCCGACGCCGGGTGCGGCATCGCGAAGTCGCCGATCAGGCAGGCCCGCTCCTTGGCGAAACCGTCCGACAGCAGTTCCTTCAGCGGCACGTTGACGTAGCCGGGGTCGCCGACGAAGGCGTTGCGGTCGGCGAAGGCGAGACGCGAGGCCTCGAGGTACTCGTGGAGGCCGACCTTCGGCAGCGCCTCCAGGATGTTCAGCGCCTCGCCGGCCGTGGACCCGCCGGAGGACGGCGGCGCCATGCCGTAGACCTCCATGCCGTTGTAGACGACCTTGCTGGGCTCGCGCTCGATCGCGCGGTAGGCCCGCAGGTCGGAGGTCTGCATCAGGCCGGGGCGCACGACGCGCGTGGAGCCCGGCCGGACCGGGGGCGCCTTGACCGTGGCCACGAGCTCTTCGCCGAGCCTGCCTTCGTACAGCCATTCGCCGCCGCGGCGGCCGAGCTCGCGGTAGGTGGCGGCGAGGTCGGGGTTGCGGAAGGTGGACCCGACGGGCGGCGGCGCGCCGTTCGGGAGGTAGAGCGCGGCGGTGGAGGTGAAGTCGGCGAAGCGGGCGGCATTCTGGGCGGTCTGGTCGTAGAAGGTCTGGTCGACCGTGAAGCCGTTGGCCGCGACGTCGGCGGCCGGCTTGAGCGCCTGCTTGAGGGAGATCGTGCCGTAGCGGCGCAGAGCGAGCTCCCACTGGGCCACGCTGCCGGGTACGCCGACCGACAGCCCGCTGGTCACCGCGTCGTTGAACGGGATCGAAGCGCCGTTCTCCTGGAAGGCGGTCTCGGTCATCGCCTGCGGGGCCTTCTCGCGGCCGTCGATGGTGGTGACGCGGTGGCGGCGGGCGTCGTAGTAGACGAGGAAGCCGCCCCCGGCCAGGCCCGCGGAGTAGGGCTCGGTCACGCCGAGCGTGGCGGCTCCGGCCACGGCGGCGTCCATGGCGTTGCCGCCCTGCCTGAGGATGGAGAGCGCGGCCTTGCTGGCGTCGAGGTCGACGGTCGAGACCGCGCCGCCGTACCCCTCGGCGACGGGGACCTTGGCCGGACCGCCGGAACCACCGTGCGACAGCGTGTCGGCGGAGATCTGCGGGTCGAACGTCGCCTGGGCGTTGCCGGGCGGCATCACAAGGGAAAGGGAGGCGGCGACTCCCACGAAAGGCACGGCGAAGCGGCGGAAGATCATGGCAGGCCCTCATTCCTCCTAGATCGCACCAGCATTGACTCATAGCTTCACAACCGTGGTCAATCGTGATCGATCGACTCGGAAGTCACCGCAGGCACGGCCACACGCCCGGCTCGCCACCGCGAGGGCGGATCACCGGACCGGACACGCCGACCTGTTCCAGGTAGCCGGACGATCACTTTCGGTGAGTCTAACGCCCACCCCCGACAGAATTCCGGGCCGTGCTCATGGGCTCGCTCCCCCGCCCGGGCGCGCCCACGCCGTTCTGGGCTCACCGATTCCTCGCCTGCTTCCGCGACCAGGCGGAGCGCAAACCGGGCAGTTCGGCGGCCCAGGCCGTGCGCGGCGGCATCGCGGACCGCATCGCGGCCAACCCGCTGGGTGGCTCCGGTCGCTCCTGACGCCGGGTTAGCGAACTGTCACTGGTCGTCATCGGCCGATTCCATTACTTTCCGTAAGGAAAGCTCTACGGAGGAGGATCCCGGTGCGCCCACACCGACCACATCACCCATACCGTCCATACCGTCCGCACGCACGGCCCGGCGTCGCCGAAGCCGCCGGGTGACGCCGCTCGCGCTCCTCGCCGGCGGGCTCGCGGCGGGGCTGGTGGCCGGTGGCACGTCGTGCGCGGCGGTGCAGGGCGGCGTCATGATCGGCCTCGCGCGTCCCGGCGGGCCCCGCGCGGCCGTCCCGGCGTTCATCGCCGGGCGTCTGGTGGCGCACACGGCGCTGGGCGCGCTGCTGGGGATGCTCGGCGAGGCGGTGCGCATCCCGCCCCCGGCACGGGCCGCCCTGCTGGTGGCCGCGGGCGCGGGCGTGATCGTCTTCGCGCTCCGGCTGGTCCGGAGCCGGGGTCCGGCGTGCGCTTCGGGGGCCGCGCCGGCCGAGGACGGCACGCCGGCGTGCGCGGCGCCGCACCCGGGACGCGCGGAGCAGCCGGAGGTGCCCGGGACGACGACCGGCCGTACGACGCGGATCAAGGCCCTCGCGGACAGGTGGCGGATCACGGCCGTGACGGGAAGGTGGCGGCGGATCAAGGCCCTCACGGGAAGATGGCGGGCGATGGGCCCGGTGGCGCTGGGCGGGGGCACCGTCCTCATCCCCTGCGGGGTCACGTTGAGCACCGAGCTGGTGGCGGTCTCGGCGGGCTGGCTCGGGGGCGCGGCGGTGATGGCGGGCTTCGTCGCGGGCACGTCCCCTGCCTTCGCGCTGCTCGGCCTGGTCCTGCGCCGGATCGCCGCGACGAGGCTCGTCACGTTCGCCGCCGTGGCCGCGGTCGCGGCCGGATCGCTGACGGTCCTCGCGGGCCTGCGCCTCGGCGGCTGGCTTCCCGACCTCGGCGACCCCTCGAAGGCCACGGCGGCCGGCGTGCGGCTCGCGCCGGACGGGACGCAGGTCGTCACCATCTGGTCGACCGGCCACGGCTTCCTGCCCGGCGTCGCGGGCATCGAGGCGGGGCGGCCCGCCGAGATCGTCTTCCGCACCCGGGACAACCAGGGATGCACGCGCACGCTGACGATCCAGGGCCGTGACATCGCGCTCCCGGTCACGGGGGAGCGCGTCGTCCGGCTGGCGCCCCAGGAGCCGGGAAGGCTCCGCTATGTCTGCGGAATGGGGATGTACGTCGGTTTTATCAACATAAATCAACCGACCCTGCCCGCCCACGCCGCCGCGACCCCCGCCCCCGACCTCCGCTGACAGCAGGTCAAACGCGTTCCGCCGGACGGCAAGAAGCCGTCGATTCCGTTCCATCTCTTTGGATCACGTGCGACTCTGTCCCCCATGACGTGGTGGCATCGTGACCCCGAGGCGGCCGTCGCTCGGCCGGTCGTGCCGCCGCCCCGCGCGCCCGAGTCCCCCCGCCACGGCCACCCCACCGAGGCGGACCTGCTGACCGCCGCGCGGACCGGCGACTCGGAGGCCGCGCACCGGCTCGGCCGCCTCTACGCCCAGCGCGGCGACCGGTCGGCCGCGCGTCACTGGTGGGAGCGCGCCGCGGCGGCGGGCAACATCGACAGCGCCTTCAACCTCGGCATCTGGCACGAGAAACACGGCAGCCTCGACGAGGCGATCACCTGGTACGAGCTCGCCGCGGGCGCCGAGGACGCCGAGGCCGCGGTCAACCTGGCCACCCTGCTCCTCGAACAGCGCGGGGACGTCCCGCGCGCCCGCCAGTGGCTGGAGAGCGCCGCCGCGGCGGGGTCGCGTCCGGCGGCGCGCCGCCTCGCCCTGCTCTGCGAGGACGTCGGGGACGGCGCCGCGGCCCGCGACTGGCACCACCACGCGGCCTGCGCCGGGGACCTCGCCTCGGCCCACGATCTCGCGTTCATGAGCTACGCCTCGGGCGAGGAGGGCGGGGCGCACGCCTGGTGGGAGTACGCCGCGCGTGGTGGGCACGCCGACGCCGCGTACTACCTGGGACGCCTGCTGCACGCCGGCCGCGACCCCGAGGGCGCGGAGGCGCTGTACCGCCTGGCCGCCAAGGTGGAACACCCGGGTGCGGCCTCCCAGCTCGGCAGGCTGGCGCTGGCGCGGCGCGACCTGCGCACGGCCCGGGCGTGGTTCGAGCGCGCCGCCCACTTCGGCAGGGTCGAGGACCAGCGCATGGCCGGGTTCGTCTGCGTCGAGCTGGAGGATCCGCACGCGGCCAGCCACTGGTTCGGCCGCGCGGCGGCGAGCGGCGACCCCGAGTCGGCGTACAACTTCGGCCTGCTCCTGATCGCCGAGCACAACGACCTGCGCGGCGGCCAGCACTGGTTCCGCCAGGCCGCGTCCTACGGCCACCAGAAGGCCGCGGCGGAGCTGAGCACGCTGCAATCGGTGATCGGCCCCCAGGCCGCGCCCGTGGACGACGACCGGTGGACGGCGGAGCACGCGCCCGCCTGGGACCGGCCCGTCGAGCCGGAGCTGGTCGCCCGCGCCGAGCTGGCGGTCGCGGCGGCCGGCAGGCGGGGCGGCACGACGCTGCGCCTGGCCGACCTCGCCGAGATCCTCGGCACGTGGGACCTGCTCACCCGCCGGCTGCGCGAGCCCGTCGACGTGGTCGAGTGGCTGACCGACCAGAGCGGGCTGCACGCGAGCGCGATCGAGCACCTGTCCTCGGTGCGCCTGACGTTACTACGCCCGGGCACCGCGCCCTGGCCGACGCCCGGCGAGGTGGAACACGTGCTGGCGACGTCCCGCCGGCTCCGCAAGCGCCTCGGCCTGACCTGAGCGGCCCTGACCTGACCGGCCCTGACCTGACCGGCCCTGACCTGAGCGGTCCTGACCTGGCCGGGCCGTCAGGCGAGCACGCCGGCGAGGGGCTCGAACGGCAGGCCGTGGGCCTCGGCGACCGGCTTGTAGGTGAGCCGCCCGTCGTGGGTGTTCAGGCCGAGCGCGAGGGCGGCGTCCGCCCGCAGCGCCTCCCGCCAGCCGAGGTCGGCCAGCTTGACGGCGTACGGCAGCGTGGCGTTGGTCAGCGCGTACGTCGAGGTGTTGGCCACCGACCCGGGCATGTTCGCCACGCAGTAGAAGACCGAGTTGTGCACCTTGTACGTCGGGTCGGCGTGCGTGGTGGGACGGGAGTCCTCGAAGCAGCCGCCCTGGTCGATGGCGATGTCGACCAGTACCGAGCCCGGCTTCATGCGCGAGACCAGCTCGTTGGAGACCAGGGTCGGGGCCTTGGCGCCCGGGATCAGCACGGCGCCGATGACCAGGTCCGCCTCCAGGACGGCCTGCTCGAGGGCGTAGGCGGTCGAGACGATCGTCCGCAGACGGCCCTGGTAGATCGCGTCGATCTGGCGGAGCCGGTCGATGTTGACGTCCAGGATCGTCACGTCGGCGCCCATGCCGACCGCGACCTGCGCCGCGTTCAGGCCCGAGACGCCGCCGCCGATGACGACGACCTTGGCGGGGGCCACGCCCGGGACCCCGCCCGGCAGGACGCCGCGCCCGCCGTTGAAGCGCATCAGGTTGTACGCGCCGACCTGCGGGGCGAGCCGTCCGGCGACCTCCGACATGGGGGCGAGCAGCGGCAGGGAGTTGCCCACCTGCACCGTCTCGTAGGCGATGCCGGTGACCTTGCGCTCCAGCAGCGCGTCGGTGCACGTCCGGGACGCCGCGAGGTGCAGGTAGGTGAACAGCACCTGCCCCTCGCGCATGCGGTGGTACTCCTCGGCGATGGGCTCCTTGACCTTCAGGATGAGGTCGGCCTCGCCCCAGACCGCGTCCGCGCCGTCGACGATCTTGGCGCCGGCGAAAAGGTAGTCCTCGTCGGGGATCTGCGAGCCGAGGCCCGCGTCGCGCTGGACGTACACGTCATGGCCGTGGCGGACGAGCTCGTGCACGCCCGCCGGGGTGGCGGCGACGCGGTATTCGTGGTTCTTGACCTCGGCGGGCACGCCGATCTTCATCGTGGATTTCCTTTCAGACGTTCTGGTGGCGGCGGCCGGGTACGGATCCCGTACCCGGCGCGGCCGTGAAAGCCCCGAAGCGGGCGCTACAGACGGGCCCAGGCTTCGGTGAGGACGGAACGCAGGATCGACTCCATCTCGTCGAACTGCTGCGGGCCGCTGATGAGCGGCGGGGCGAGCTGCACGACCGGGTCGCCCCGGTCGTCGGCCCGGCAGTACAGGCCCGCGTCGAACAGGGCCTTGGACAGGAAGCCGCGCAGCAGGCGCTCGGACTCGCCCTCGTTGAAGGTCTGCTTGGTCGCCTTGTCCTTCACCAGCTCGATGCCGTAGAAGTAGCCCGAGCCGCGGACGTCGCCGACGATCGGCAGGTCGCGCAGCTTCTCCAGCGTGGCACGGAAGACGGGCTCGTTCCGCTCGACGTGGCCGAGGATGTCCTCGCGCTCGAACAGGTCGAGGTTGGCCAGCGCGACCGCCGCCGAGACGGGGTGACCGCCGAAGGTGTAGCCGTGGGCGAACATGGTGGCGCCCTCCTTGAACGGCTCGAACAGCCGCTCGTGGGCGATCATCGCGCCGATCGGCGAGTAGCCGCTGGTCAGGCCCTTGGCGCAGGTGATGATGTCCGGCACGTAGTCGAACTTCTGGCCGCCGAACATCGTGCCGAGCCGCCCGAAGGCGCAGATGACCTCGTCCGAGACCAGCAGCACGTCGTAGGTGTCGCAGATCTCGCGCAGGCGCTGGAAGTACCCGGGGGGCGGCGGGATGCAGCCGCCGGCGTTCTGCACCGGCTCGACGAAGACGGCCGCGACGGTGTCGGGGCCCTCCATCTCGATGGCCTTGCCGACCTGGTCGGCGGCCCAGCGGCCGAACTGCTCGGGCGTCATGCCGGGGAAGCCGGTGATCTCGTCGGCCCGGTAGTGGTTGGTGTTGGGCACGCGGACCGAGCCCGGCACGAGCGGCTCGAAGAACTGCTTGAACATCGGGATGCCGGTGATCGACAGGGCGCCCTGCGGGGTGCCGTGGTAGGCGATGGCCCGGCTGATCACCTTGTGCTTGAGCGGCTTGCCGACGAGCTTGAAGTACTGCTTGGCGAGCTTCCAGGCGCTCTCGACGGCCTCGCCGCCGCCTGTGGTGAAGAACACGCGGTTGAGGTCGCCGGGGGTGTACCGGGCCAGCCGCTCGGCCAGCTCGGCGGCCTTCGGATGGGCGTACGACCACAGCGGGAAGAAGGCGAGCTCCTGAGCCTGCTTCGCGGCGGCCTCGGCGAGCTCGGCGCGCCCGTGACCCATCTGCACGACGAACAGGCCGGCGAGGCCGTCTAGGTAGCGCTTGCCGTGGATGTCGTAGATGTAGGCACCGTCACCCCGGACGATGGTCGGCACCTCGCCGCCGCCGTGGGTACTGTGCCGGGTGAAGTGCAGCCACAGGTTGTCCTGTGCTGCCTTCAGGACGGCGGCCGTGTCGGTCTCAGGCTGCGTCATGGCTATCTTCCTCAGTGATCTCGGCTCCACCCAGTGTGCATGCTCAACATGGGTGATTACAACTGGTTGCGCAGCGACACTATGCAATAACCTCGGAATCCGCGATAGCGGTATGTAACAACGACGAAATCCGTTTGGGGTGTCAAGGATTTCGGTCTTCGGCGGGAATGCCGTGGACGACGGGGACTCGGCGCACCAGAGGGGATCTTCCGGCGTGTCGCCCGGACCGGAGCGGGTCGCGTCACGTCTGTGGTGCAATGTGTCGGATCAGACCAGAGACGAGGCGGTGACAGTCAGCGTGACTCCCGAGGAAACCGGCGACACCCGGCACACAGGGAACCTAGGGGACCCAGGGGCCACAGAGATGCTCCATGACCTGGAAGCCATCGAAAGGTCCATCGCGGCGCAGATGCCGCGGGCGGTCGAAGAGCTGTCGCGGCTCGTGGCCATCCCCTCGGTGGCCTTCCCCGGCCACCCCGAGGAGCCGGTGCTCGCCGCCGCCGCCGCGACCGAGGAGCTGCTGCGCGGCGCCGGACTGCCGCACGTCCGGCAGATCCCCATCGAGGGCAGCTTCCCCGCCGTCTTCGCCGAGGCCCCCGCTCCCCCCGGCGCGCCCACCGTGCTGCTGTACGCGCACTACGACGTGCAGCCCGCCGGGGACCCCGCGCTGTGGCGCACGCCCGCGTTCGAGCCCACCCTGATCGACGGACGGCTGTACGGGCGCGGCGCCGCCGACGACAAGTCGGGCATCATGGCGCACGTCCTGGCCCTGCGGTCCTTCGAGGGCCGGTTCCCCGTGGGCGTCAAGGTCATCATCGAGGGCCAGGAGGAGTACGCCGGGGAGCGCCTGGAGGCGTTCGTCGAGAAGAACCCCGACCTGCTGCGCGCCGACGCCATCGTCGTGGCCGACGTCGGCAACCCCTCCGTGGGCGACGCGGCCGTCACCACTTCCCTGCGCGGCCTCGCCGCGTTCACGGTCGAGGTCCGCTCGCTGAAGGAGTCCGTGCACAGCGGCTCGTTCGGCGGCGCCGCCCCGGACGCCCTCGCCGCGCTGATCCGCATGCTCGCGTCCCTGCACGACGACAAGGGCGACGTCCGCGTGCCCGGCCTGCCGGGCGGCGTCTTCCCCGGCGACGGGCCCTCCGAGGAGGAGTTCCGCGAGACCGCCCAGGTCGCGGACGGCGTGTCCCTCGTCGGCTCCGGCTCGCTGGCCGACCGGCTGTGGGCGTCCTACTCGATCACCGTCACCGGGCTGGACGTGCCGACGGTCAACGGCGCCATCAACGCCGTCCAGTCGGTGGCCCGGGCCCGCGTCACCGTCCGCGTCCCCCCGGCGGGCGACCCGGGCAAGACGGCCGTGGACGTGATCGACTTCCTGCGCGAGGCCGCGCCGTGGGGTGTCCAGGTCACCGTCACCGACCAGGTGCTCGGCTCCGGCTACCTCGCCGACTCCGGCGGGCGGGCGCGCGCCGCGCTCAACCGGGCCATGGAGCGCGCGTTCGGCCGGGCGCCGCGCGACATCGGCGCGGGCGGCTCGATCCCGCTGGTGTCCACGCTGGCCCGGCAGTTCCCCGCCGCCGAGATCCTGCTCTTCGGGGCCGAGGACGAGGCCGCGTCGATCCACGCGCCCAACGAGCGCCTCGACCTGGAGGAACTGCGGCGCGCGGCCACCGCCGAGGCCCTGTTCCTCGCCGAGTTCGGCGGCCTCTGACCTCCCCGGGCCCGCGCCGGGGCCCGGATTCCGCATCCTGAGGACGGCTCGCCACGACATATGACGGCTCAGGACGCCTCGGAACACGAAAGGCCGGGAGCCGACGCGCGGCTCCCGGCCCTGCGGGCGTCACTGGGTCTGCTCGGCGGCCTCCTCGGGCGTGAGGCGGTCCCGGATGGCGGCCCGCGTGCGCAGGCGGGACGCCGCCGGGTCCGCCGGGCGGCGCCAGTGCCAGTCCGAGACGGCCTGGTAGGCGCCGACGACGGACAGCAGCCGGTCCTCCGCGTACGGCTGCCCGCCGAGGATCGTGCCGATGGGCCGTCCGTTCGCCGTGAACCCGATCGGGAAGCCGATCTCCGGCAGGCCGATGGCGTCGAACGGCGTGGGCGAGGTCTGCACGACCACGTCGCAGCGCTCGAACACCTGGTCCAGCACCCGCTCCAGCAGCAGCAGCTTGGCCCTCTGCCCGGTGATGAACTCGTTGCCTCCCAGCAGCGCGCCCTGCAGCCAGCTCGTCAGCGAGACCCCGAACCCGCGCAGGTCAGACCGCAGGTACGGCATGAACGGCTCGCTGCGCTCCGGCAGGCGGACGTTGTTGAAGTCGTTGCCGGTCAGCAGGGCCCAGTCGTCGGGGAACGGCACCTCGACGAGCGTGACCCCGCGGATCGCCGTCATGGCGTTGAGGAAGCCCCGGCGCGCCACGGCGGTCTCCGAGGTGCCGTCGGCGTAGCCGGGGAGCACGCCGATGCGGGTGTTCCAGCGCATCCTGAGCCGGTTGCCGCTGTACACCGGGGTGGCCGCGTCGATGAGGTTGGGCACCTTCGACAGGCCCTGCGTGCGCGGGTCGTTCGGATCCTCCCCCGCCATCGCCGTCAGCATGATCGCGGCGTCCTTGGCGTCCCGGGCGAGCGGGCCGGGGTGGTCGCGCGAGTAGCTGAGCGGGATGATGCCGTAAAGGGAGACCCGGCCCATCGTCGGCTTGAGCCCGGTGAGGTTCTGGGCGTTCGACGGCGCGGTGATGGAGCCGCCGGTCTGCGTCCCGGTGCCCGAGGTCGCCAGCCGTCCCGCCACCGAGGTCGCGGTGCCGGTGGACGAGCCGCCGGGGTCGACGCTCGGGTCGCCGGGCGTCCACGCGTTCACCGTCGTGATCTCCCCGGCGGGGGTCGTCGCCCGCGTGGTGGCCAGCGGGCCCATCTGGGTCTTGCCGAGGACGATCGCGCCCGCGCCCTTGAGCGCCGCCACGGCGGTGGCGTCGAACGGGGGCACGAAGTCCTTGAACAGGAACGAGCTCGCCGTGGTGAGCACGCCCTTGGTGTAGTAGTTGTCCTTGATCGCCAGGGGTATCCCGTGCAGCGGGCCCCGAGGCCTCTGGCGTCCGAGCCCCTTCGCCGCCTCACGGGCCGCGTCGGCGAGCACGGTGTTGAAGGCCTGGTACGTGGCCTCGAAGGCGTCGATCCGCGCCAGGTGCGCCTCGACCAGCTCGAGCGGGCTGATCTTGCGGTTGCGGATCATCCACGCGGCCTCGGCCAGGGTCAGCTCGGTGGGGTCGGCCATGGCCTCCGGGCGGGGCTTCACGTAGGCGCCCGCCACGTCCAGACCGGGCCCGCCGTGGCCCGAGTCGTGTGCCCAGGCGGGGACGGCGGGCAGGGCGGCGACCACGCCGGCGACCGTGCCGAGGGCGGCGGTCCTGGCCAGGAACGCGCGCCTGTCCACCGTACGGTCGAGCGGCGGGTCGCCGGCCTCCTCGACGGTCGCGGCCCGCGCGGTCCGCGTGATCTGCGTGGTCCGGGTGGTGGGTGTCGTCTGGGCGGTCGTGCGTGCCGTCTCGCTCATCGCCGCCACTCCGTGCTGATCGACGGGTAGAGCATCGGCGCGCGCTGCTGGGACAGCGCGGCGGCGGTCGCGGCGTCCGGTGCGGTTTCTTGCGGGGCGGGCAGTTGGTAGGCCGCGAGGTTGGCGACCGTGCCGCGCATGAACGAGCGGAGCGAGGCGAGGACCGAGTCCCGGCCGGGCGACCCGGTCACGGGGTCGGACGTGGTGCCGGGCGGGAGCTGGGAGAGGTCGATGCCCAGCGAGGCGAGCCGGGCCGTGATCATGGTGTTGAGTTCGGCGTCTGTGGGTGCTGCAGGTGTCACGTGGTACTCCAGGGGAAGGAAGCCCCACCACAATGAGATCACGGCGTATCACCCATATGTTCTACGGATCACTTGTTTGTGACATAAATCCGTCTTGGTGACTTACGCACGATATGAGGCTTAAAGCCGTGTTCAACGGGACGGCACCCGGCGCGTCCCCAGCGCTCGCGCCAGGCTCCGGCGCCGACACCGGATCAGGCGCTGGACCTGTGGACGCGTCGTACGCGAAGGTGGGGGGCGTGCATCCGACCGCGCCGTCCATCACCGACATCCTCCACGCCGCCCGGCTGATCTCCGCCCATCTGCCGGAGACCCCGATGTGGTCCTATCCCGTGCTGAACGAGCGGCTCGGCGCGGAGGTCCACGTCAAGCACGAGAACGTCCAGCCCACCGGCGCCTTCAAGGTGCGCGGCGGGATCAACCTCCTCGCCCGCCTGCCCGAGGCCCGGCGGGACAACGGCGTGCTCACGTACTCCACCGGCAACCACGCCCAGTCGATCGCGTACGCGGCGCGCCTCTTCGGCGTGCCGTGCACGATCGTGATGCCCGAGAACCCGAACCCGGCCAAGGTCGCGGCCGTCCAGGCCCTCGGCGCGGCCGTCGAGGTCAAGGGCGCCACCATGGTCGAGGCCGGCGAGTACGCGACCGCGCTCGCCGCGGAGCGCGGGCTCCACCTGGTCGGCGTCGCCGACGAGCCCGACCTCATCGCCGGGGTCGGCACCCTGTACGTGGAGATGCTCACCCGCCGCCCGGACCTGGACGTGGTGATCGTGCCGGTCGGGTCGGGCACGGGCGCCTCGGCCGCGCTGCTGGTGGCACGGGCGATCGCGCCGCGCTGCCGGGTGATCGCGGTGCAGTCCTCGCAGGCGCCCGCCGCGCACGATTCCTGGCGTGCGGGCACGCCGGTCCGCCGCCCGGTGGAGACGGTGGCCGACGGCCTGGCCACGGGCTCGGCCTTCGCGCTCCCCCAGGGCGTCATGCGGGCGCTGGACGACTTCGTGCTGGTCTCCGACGACGACATCCGGGCCGCCCAGTGGCTGTTGCTCACCGAGGCCCACACCCTCGCCGAACTCGCCGGAGCCGCGCCCCTGGCCGCCCTGATCGCCCGGGGCGACGACCTGGCGGGCCTCAAGGTCGGCCTGGTCTGCACAGGCGGCAACGCCGGCCCCGCCGAACTGCACCGCCTCCTGTCCTCCTGAGGGCACGCCACCGGACCCTGGATCACAGAGCGGGAAGCGCCGGACCTGCTACGCATCTCGGCGGAACGATCCGAGTGGGGACGGCCCCCGCCGGGCGTGGCCCCGGGCTCAGAGGGACGCGGTGGCGGTCGAGTGGGCCCAGCGGTAGTCCGGCTTGCCGGAGGGGTGGCGGACCATCTGGTCGACGAAGACGTACGTGCGGGGGACCTTGTAGCCGGACAGGTGTCCCCGGCAGTAGGCGTCCAGTTCGCGGACCGTCGGGGCCTGCCCCTGCCTCGGCTCGACCACGGCGGCGACGCGGCCGCCCCAGCGCTCGTCCGGGACCTCGGTCACCACGGCGTCGAACACGGCCGGGTGCCCCTTGAGCACGGCCTCGACCTCCTCAGGGAAGACCTTCTCGCCGCCGCTGTTGACGCACTGGGAGCCGCGCCCGAACACCAGGATGGCGCCGTCCTCCTCGACTTGGGCGAGGTCGCCGGTGAGCAGCCAGCGCGTCCCGGCGGCGTCGGTGACGAAGGCGCGCGTGGTCCTGCCGGGGTCGTTGTAGTAGCCGAAGGCGATGTTCCCGGTCTTGGCGAGGGTCCCCGTCTCACCGGAGCCGGGCCTCACCGGTTCGAGGGCCTCGTCGAGGACGGCGAGCGTGGACGCCGCGTTGGGCCGGTACCTGAGCCCGGACTCGGGCGAGGACCCCGTGACGGCGGTGGCGGTGTAGCCGGACTCCGTCGAGCCGAACCCGTCCAGGATGACCAGGTGCGGCAGCAGCGCGCATAACCGGGCCCGTACCGTGCCGCTGAGGATCGCCCCGGTCGAGGTGACCACCCGCAGCGCCGACAGGTCGTAGCGCCCGCGGGCGATCTCTTGGGCGAGGGGCCGGGCCATCGCGTCGCCGGTGATGTTGACGCTGACCACCTTCTCGCGCTCGATCGTCCGCAGCACGCCGGCGGCGTCGAACCTGCGCGTGTAGACGGCGGTGCCGCCCAGCCACCAGGTGATGAAGGTGCCCATCTGCGCGGCCCCGTGCATGAGCGGCGCGGCGGGCATCATCACGAACCCTCCGGACGCGGCGGCGGTCTCGACGACCTGGCGCGGCTCGGTGTGCGGCAGCCCATACGGATTGCCGCCGCCGAACGCCATGAACAGGTCCCGGGTCCGCCACATGACGCCCTTGGGCATGCCGGTGGTGCCGCCGGTGTAGATGATGTAGACGTCGTCGCCCGACCGCCGGGGGAAGCCCTCGCGCCCGTCCGGACGCCCGGCGACCGCCCGCTCGTACAGGACGGCGCCGGGGGCGCGCGCGGGGCCGCCGACGGCGACGAGCGTGGAGAGGCGGGGGCATCGGGACGCGGCGGCGGCCACGCGGTCGTCGAACTCCGCGTCGTACACCAGCGCGACGATGTCGGAGTCGGTGTAGAGGTAGAGCAGCTCGCTCTCGACGTACCTGTAGTTGACGTTGACCGGCACCGCCCTGATCTTCAGCGTGGCCAGCAGCGCGGCGGCGTACTCGACGCCGTTGTAGAGCTGGACCCCCACGTGCCGCCCCGGCCCGACGCCGCGTTCCCGCAGGTAGTGCGCGAGCCGGTTGGCGTGCCGGTCCAGCTCGGCGTACGTCAGGCGGTGCTCGCCGCACACCAGGGCCGGCCGGTCCCCGATCGCGTCTGCCAACGCCTCGAACAGGTCGGCGTGGTTGAACTCCATCGGCGGCTCCTCGTCGGTCCGTCCCGTCCTCCTGGCTCGCCGTCCCCGGCGATCCCATGGCGACGACCGGCGGGCGTCGTACGGCGGGTTTCAGATCGTACGGTCGCGGCCCTCCCAGTAGGGGCCCGGAGCTTGAACTCAAAGATCAGGAGAACGTGCCCCACTGTGACGGCGGTATACGGCTGGGGCGTGAGTGGATAAAGGCTTCGGCATAGCCCGACAAATAACTGTAAATTTTCGTGACAAGCCGGTATTGCGGGCATAGATCGGTAGTCGTACGTTTCCGGTATGGATCTGGAGCTCCGACACCTCAAGATCGTGCGCGCGGTCGCTGAGGCCGGGAGCGTCACCAAGGCGGCCACCCAGCTCGGACTGGCCCAGCCGTCGCTGACCGCGCAGCTGAAACGCATCGAACGCACACTCGGTGGCGCTCTTTTCGAGCGCGACCGTAACGGCGCGCGCCCCACCCCCCTCGGTCAACTGGTCCTCACCCGGGCACGCGTCCTGCTGCCCGCCGTACGTGAACTACAGGAAGAGGCGGTGCGATTCGCCAACAGTTACGAAGGCATCCCCGGCTTCCGGATCGGCGCGACTCACGGCCCGATCCTGGGCGGCCTGGTCGACCGTCTCACCGCGGTCCACCCGCAGACCCCCGTCAGCACGAGCACCTCGTGGTCTGCGCGCGAGCTCACCTCGCTCGTCAGCGCGGGACGGCTCGACTTCGCGCTCATCGGCACGTGCGGCGACACCCCGCCCCCGTCGGCCGAGTCGATGATCTGGAGCGTGGTGGGCACCGACCCGGTGTTCGCCCTGCTCAACCAGAGCCACCCCCTCGCCGGAGAGAAGGAGCTGGACCTGGCCAGCCTCGCCGACGAAGGCTGGGCGGTCGCGCCGGGCGACGGCTGCTTCGCCGACTGCTTCGCCGGGTCCTGCGCCCGCGCCGGGTTCGTCCCGAAAACGATGTACGAGACGGACGTGGCGACCTGCCTGCACCTGGTGAAGGTGGGCAAGGCCGTGGCGCTGTGCCAGGCGACCTTCGAGCTGACGGCCGACCTGGTGATGATGCCCATCACCGGGGCACCGCTGCGCTGGAGGCACCTGCTCGGCTGGCACGCCAGCTCGGTCGCGGCGCGCGCGGCGCGCGCGATATCCCACCACGCGCGGGAGGCTCACGACGACGCCATCCGGCGCAGCGTCCCCTACGCGGAGTGGCTGGCCCGTAACCCGCACTTCGGCACGGTTCCATAACGCGGCGATAGGACCGAAAAGGTAGGCCCCCCAGGCGATGACCGCGAGCTACGGTGACGGCGCATCCCCCTTTTAACACCTGGGAGTCCCCATGCTCCGCAGCCGCGCGGTCATCGCCGCATGCGCTCTCGCGACCGGTGTCCTCACCCTCATGGCCACTCCGGCCACGGCCGAACCCGGTTTTTCGGGCCAGGCCACCAACTCCGCCGTCAAGCCCCTGCCCGGCATGATCCAGGCGCTCCAGCGCGACCTGGGCCTCACCGCCGAGCAGGCCGAGTCCCGCCTTCTCAACGAGACCCGCCTGGCGGGCGTCGAGACCAAGATCCGCAAGTCGCTCGGCGGCGGTTACGCCGGCTCGTGGCTCAGCGGCCCGACCTCGTCCACGCTCACCATCGCCACCACCGACGCCGCCGCGACGTCCTCGGTGACCGGCGCGGGCGTCCAGGCCAAGGTCGTCCGTCACAGCCTCGCGTCCCTGAACGCCGCCAAGGACGCCCTGGACAAGGCCGGCGCGACGGCCGCTCCGAAGTCGTCGCCGGTGTGGTACGTCGACGTACGCACCAACAGCGTCGTCGTCCAGACCTCCGCCCCCGCCGACGCGGAGTCCTTCATCGCGGCCAGTGGCGCCGACCGGAGCGCCGTCCGCGTCGAGCTGTCCAGCGAGACCCCGCGGACGTTCTACGACCTGCGCGGCGGCGACGCGTACTACATCAACAACTCCGCCCGCTGCTCGATCGGCTTCCCGATCACCAAGGGCACCACGCAGGGCTTCGTCAGCGCCGGCCACTGCGGGTCGACCGGCAACTCGACGACCGGCTACAACCAGGTCTCCCAGGGCACCTTCCAGGGCTCGTCCTTCCCGACCAACGACTACTCGTGGGTCGCGACGAACAGCAACTGGACGGCGCAGCCGTGGGTCAACCAGAACGGCGGGAACCTGCAGGTCACCGGGTCGACCGTGGCCGTCGAGGGCGCCTCGATCTGCCGCTCCGGCTCGACCACGGGCTGGCACTGCGGGACCGTCCAGCAGCGCAACACCAGCGTGACCTACTCGCAGGGCACCGTCTACGAGGTGACCCGCACCAACGTCTGCGCCGAGCCCGGCGACTCCGGCGGCTCGTTCATCTCCGGCAGCCAGGCCCAGGGCGTGACCTCCGGCGGCTCGGGCAACTGCACCTCCGGCGGCACGACGTACTTCCAGCCCGTCAACGAGATCCTCTCGGTCTACGGCCTGACGCTGAAGACCAGCGGGGGCAACCCGCCGCCCACCGGGTGCAGCGGCTACCAGCAGACCGTGAGCGGCAGCCTGAGCAGCGGGGCGAGCGCCTTCCAGCCGAACAACTCCTACTACCAGTCCACCGTCTCCGGGACCCACAGCGCCTGCCTCGACGGCCCGAACGGCACGGACTTCGACCTCTACCTGCAGAAGTGGAACGGCTCCGCCTGGGTGGACGTGGCGAGCGGCACCACCTCCGGACCGGATGAGACCATCACCTACTCCGGTACGTCCGGCTACTACCGCTACGAGGTCCACGCCTACAGCGGCTCCGGCTCGTACACCCTGGGCTTCAGCAAGCCGTAACCCCCGCCCCGGCCGCCAAGGCCGGGCGACGCTCCAAAACGCCTCACAACGGCAGTAAAGCGGCGCCGCCGTCCATCTCTGGACGGCGGCTGTCCAAGTTCGCCGACTCGATGCGCACCTTCACCCTGACCACCTCGGGCGCGATCTCGGCCTCCCGCCCGTTCCGCCGCTCGATCTGATCA